>JBOHHD010000521.1:0-26252 GCA_050700515.1 Pseudonocardiaceae bacterium | reverse complement strand
ACCCGTCTCGTTTCCGCTACGAGGCCCCACGTTCGCTCGAAGAAGCGTACGGTCTCTTGCAGACTTACGGTGACGAGGCGAAGGTGATTGCTGGTGGCCAAAGCCTCATTCCGTTGATGAAGTTGCGTTTCTCTTCAATCGGTGTACTTATCGACCTGAACACTATTCCCGGCCTGGAGTATCACGAGAATGCTCCGGACGGTTCGTTGCGTATCGGCGCTCTGTGTCGCCACCGGACACTGGAGTACTCCCAGCTCCTCCACAGCTCTCAGCCGACCATGGCAGCTGCAGCACCGCTCATCTCCGACCCGATGGTGCGCTCCCGGGGGACGCTGGTTGGCTCAGTCTGCCACGCGGACCCCCAGGGTGACTGGGGCTCGGTTATGTTGGCGCTGAATGGCGAGATTGTTGCAGGCAGCCAGAACGGCGAGCGCATCATTCCTATGTCGCAGTTCGTGATCGGTCCATTCCAAAACTCCCTGATGCCGGGCGAGATCGCGATTGAGGCTCGGATCCCCGTGCCGGTCGGAACGCGCTCAGGAACTTATCTCAAGCTGGAGCGGAGAGTAGGAGACTTCGCCACAGTCGGTTTGGCGCTAGCCCTGGAAACCTCCGGGGGCACGGTCGCCCGAGCTGGCATCGCATTGACTGGTGTCGGGCCGAGCAACATCAAGGCGACAGCGGCAGAGCAGGCACTTGTCGGCCAACCGCTCAGCGCAAGCACGATCGAGCAGGCTGCCAGGTTGGCCGCCGAAGCAGCCCAGCCCAAGAGCGACGTCCGCGGCACCGCGAAGTACAAGCGCCACGTCGTGCACACATTCGTCACGCGTGCGTTGAGCAATCGCGACGCCCGAGCGGCTTGAATCGCCTTGATATTTAGATTGGCTCGTTAAGCGATGGTTGACTGAAGGAGGCGGCGTTGGATGCGTTCGTAGAGCAGCGGGTAACGATCACGGTCAACGGTGAACCCAGGACGGCCGAGATCGAGCCTCGCTTACTCTTGGTCCACTTCATTCGTGAGGTGCTCGGGATGACCGGCACGCACATCGGCTGCGACACGACGAACTGCGGTGCTTGTACGGTGCTTTTCGACGGTCTGCCGGCCAAGTCGTGCACGATGTTCGCCGTTATGGCGGATGGACACTCGATTATGACCGTCGAGGGCCTTGGTCTTTCGAGTGAGCTGCACCCCATTCAGGAAGGCTTCAAAGAGGAGCACGGACTGCAGTGCGGCTTCTGTACACCCGGGATGATGTTGGCTTCGAAGGCCCTTCTCAATGAGAACCTCAATCCGACAGAGGAGGACATCCGGTGGGCGCTGGCCGGCAATCTCTGTCGCTGCACCGGTTACCAGAACATAGTGAAGTCGGTGCTATGGGCTGCAGAGAAGCTGCGGTCCGAGCCCAGCGTGAGTCGCTGACAGCGTAAAGTCGACGACATAGGGAGACGTGACGTGTCGCAAGCGCTAGATGAAATTAAAATCGGTGGCATGGGTGCCAGCCGCAAGCGTGTGGAGGACGACCGGTTCCTCCGCGGCAAAGGTAACTACACTGATGACTTCAAATTGCCCGGAATGCTCCACATGGAGATCCTTCGCAGTCCGTTGGCGCACGCGCGGATCAAGTCGATCGACACGAGTAAAGCCTGGCAGATGCCAGGTGTGCATATGGTGTTGACCGGTGAGATGGCTGCTCAGCACAACCTCGCGTGGATGCCAACGCTCTCCTATGACACTCAGGCGGTGCTCGCTACCGACAAAGTGCGCTTCCAGGGTCAGGAGATTGCGTGTGTGGTCGCTGACGACCCGTACATCGCAAAGGACGGGTGCGAAGCGATCGAGGTGGAGTACGAGCCACTGCCGGTGATCGTAAATCCGTATCAGGCACTCGAAGCGGATGCACCGCTGATCCGCGATGATAAAGAAGGTCAGACCGACAACATCTGCTATCGGTGGGAGGTCGGCGATAGAGAGGGCACTGAGCGCGCCTTCGCGCAAGCCGACTTTGTTTCCAAGTTGGAACTGCACTACCCGAGATCTCATCCGTCCCCTATCGAGTGCTGCGGCTCGATTGCGGACTACAACCAGGCAACGACAAAACTCACTGTCTATATGACTACCCAGGCACCGCACATCATCCGGGCTGCGGTGGCGCTCGTGGCTGAGCTACCTGAACATATGATTAGGATCATCTCGCCAGATATTGGCGGTGGATTCGGCAACAAGGTCCCTGTTTATCCGGGGTACGTGGCGTCGATCCTGTGCTCTATCCTGCTCGGGCGGCCGGTCAAGTGGATCGAAGACAAGACCGGTAACTTGATTTCTACCGGTTTTGCGCGCGATATCTACTACAAGGGTGAACTTGCCCTCCGTAAGGACGGTAAGATCCTTGCTGTCAGATACCATTGTGACACTGACAATGGTGCGTTCTTCTCCGACGCTCAGCCTACCAAGTTCAAGATCGGTCTTATCCACTCCGCATTCGCTTGCTATGACATCCCCTACGGATACATGACCGCGCAGGGAACTTACACGAACAAGGCGCCCGGTGGGGTGGCATATCGATGTTCGTTCCGGGTCACCGAGGCGATGTTCTTCCAAGAACGTGTGATCCGAGCGGCCGCGGCGGATATCGGAATGGACCAAGCCGAGTTCCGTCGGATCAATCTTGTCAAAGATGATCAATTCCCCTTCCGAACGCCCTACGGGTTCCTGCTCGATTCGGGGCAATACCAGAAGTGCCTAGACGTTGCGTGTAATGCCATCGGTTACGATGACTTCCTTCGCGAAAAGGAGGAGGCGCGTTCCCGGGGTCGGCGGTTGGGTCTTGGTATTTCCACCATGACGGAGCCGCTCGGTGCGGGTAACAGCCGCGAGTACGACATCATCGGTATCAAGATGTTCGATGCCGCTGAACTCCGGGTGCACCCCAGCGGGAAGGCGATCCTGAAAATCGGCTCGAAAACCCAAGGTCAAGGCCACGAGACGACGTTCGCGCAGATCGTGACCCATGAGCTTGGTATTCCGGCAGCCGACATCCTTGTCCAGCACGGGGATACCGACAATACCCCCTTTGGTATGGGGACGTATGCTTCCCGTAGTACGCCGGTCGCAGGCGCGGCGACGTCCATGGTCGCCCGGAAGGTTCGCGCCAAGGCAAGAAAGCTGGCGGCGCATCTCCTCGAGGTTTCCGAAGAGGATGTCGAGTGGGAGCTCGGTCGGTTCTATGTACGTGGCGCCAACAATAGAGGTGTCTCTATCCAGGAATGCGCAATGGCGGCCTACGGCAACATGCCCGACGGTATGGAGCCGGGGTTGGAAAACAACGCGTACTATGACCCGCCTAACATGACATGGCCGTTCGCGGCGTATCTCGTAACGGTGGAGGTCGACCCGGAAACCGGAGTCTGGGACGTGCTGCGGATGGTCGCGGTCGATGACTGTGGTGTTCGCATCAACCCCATGATCGTCGAGGCACAGATCATGGGTGGCATGACCGAGGCTTACGCCATGTCGAACATGCAGTTCATAACGTACGACGCTGAGGGTAACTGTATCGGCTCGAACTACATGGACTACTTGTTGCCGACGGCCTGGGAAACACCCGGCTTTGAACTGCACGAGGTCGTCACCCCGTGCCCGCACCACCCCATTGGTGCCAAAGGCATCGGGGAGTGCGCAGCTGTCGGTGGGCCGGCAGCATTCGTCAACGCCGTGATCGATGCCCTGGACGACACTGGTGTTCGCAACATCGATATGCCGGTGCTGCCGGATCGAGTGTGGGAGGCTATCCAGTTCAAGCGTGACGTGTCAGGTATGCCACCAGTCAAATCCGATGCGGGTTAGATAGGTCGATGACCATGGACGGATGGGACGTCCTCGAGTACGCTCGCGAGCTGTCGAAGCGGGGTGAGGCGTTTGCGCTTGCCACTGTTGTGTGGCGTCGGGGTCCGTCCTCGGGGAAGCAAGGTTATCGAGCAGTCATCTCCACCTCAGGGCGGGTGCACGGCTGGATCGGTGGTGCCTGTGCCGAGCCGATAGTGGTTCGCGAGGCGCGGCACGCTCTCACTGAGGGTGTGCCGCGCCTCGTCTTCCTCGGTACTCCTGATGAGATTGACGCGGCGGCCATGCGGGAGGGAATGTTTTACCTTCCTATGTCATGCCAGAGCGAAGGTGCCTTGGAGATCTACATCGAGCCCGTAGAGCCGAAGCCGCATGTCGTCGTCGTCGGCCGGTCCCCGATGGTTGAGACGTTGATTCAGATGGTTCAGGCGATCGGATGGCGTGCCGTACTCGTTGACGCCGATGGCGGTTCAGTGGACGATCATCCAACAGCGGAGCGTGTTGTCAGCGGACTTGATTTCAAGGAAGCCGAAGTGGACGGGCGCTCTCTCGTCGTCGTGGCCACGCAGGGTCATCACGATGAGGAAGCAGTGGAGCACGCATTGGCGGCAGGACCAGCCTATGTCGGTCTGGTCGGATCTCGCCAACGTGCCGCTTCGGTGCTTGGTTACCTGAAGGATCGAGGCGTCGCCAAGGAAGCAATCGAGCGAGTCCGCGTACCCGCTGGCATCGACCTAGGAAAGGTATCGCACCGCGAGATAGCTGTCGGGATCCTGGCGGAGCTGGTGAAGCTGAGAGCAGCTGGTGAACTAAGTATGGGAAAGCCAGCAGATATTCCGGAGGTCGTAGAGAGTGTCGATCCGGTGTGCGGGATGACTGTGGAGGTAGCTTCTGCCCGCCATACGTTCGATTACGAGGGTTCCAGGTATTACTTCTGTTGTCCGGCGTGTCGGAAGGCGTTCGAAAAGGATCCCGCGGCGCTTGTCAGTTCGGTAGCAAGGTCTTGAATGATCAAATAAGGCCATCCGCTGGTAAGGAGATTGAGTAGTCGATGCTGATCGAAAACGAGTTCGAAGTAGCTGCGCCGCTGGAGCAGGTGTGGAAGCACCTGCAAGATGTCCCGCGGATCGCGCCTTGCCTCCCGGGCGCGGAGCTAACCGGAACCTCGGGCGACGTGTTCAAGGGACGAGTGACGACAAAAATGGGCCCGGTGTCGCTCCGCTTCTCTGGCACTGCGCAGATCGTGGAGCGTAATGAGTCTGCTAAACGGATCGTCATGAACTGCAGCGGCGCCGAGGAAAAGGGCAAGGGTCAAGCCAACATGTCAGTTACCTCGACGATGGTGCCGTCGGGTACAGGAACGCGCGTGAAGGTGTCCCAGGACCTTCAACTCTCCGGAGCGGCCGCCCAGTTCGGAAGGGGCATGGTCTCCGATGTTACTGCTGTAATCATGAAGAGCTTTGCCAAGTGCATCCAGGATGACATCGGCAGGGCTGCTCGGGGTGAGGCACCCGTACAGCGGCAGGCTGTTCCGGTGAAAGGCTTCAGCATTGCGGTGCAGGCTACCATGACAGCGCTGAAACGCTTCTTCGGTAAACTTTTCGGTCGCGGTAAAGGTTGATGACGATTCTCCAGCGAAAGAGAGAGCGGACATGGTCCTGTGGTGGTTGGGTGACCTTATCCTACTTTTCGTAGTACTTCCCATAGTTGTTGTGCTCGTGAACCGGATAGTCGCGCCTATAGCCCGTATCCGAGCGACTGTGGACGACATCCTCGCGAACGGTGTCGAGCTCACCGAACAACTCGACAATGTGGCCCCCCTACTTGAGGAGACGGATAGCACAGTGAAGGAGGTCGCCATCGGGGCGACGCGTTACGTGACACGTGTCGGGCAACTGCTGGGATAAAATCTGGCAGGTAGCCGAACAAAACAGAAACTGACGAAGGAGAAGTTATGCCCGGCGCAGCGTGGGTCACGCTACTGGCAACAGCACTGATCGTAGGATACCTCGCCATCAACCTATACAAGGTGATCGTGGACCTTAGGCACGTCACATGGACGCTTGGCGCGATCATCGTGGGTGTTCGAGCGATTGCCTATCAGACGAGGAATGTTTCACTGGTTATCCCATCGGTGAACAATAACCTCGCACCGGTGCGGTCCATGGCCGAGCAGGTATAGGAGCGAAGGTCGTGATAACCGAGTTACTGCCGGATGTTGATGGAATGGAGTAGGAGATGCACGAGTTCAATTGCGGTCACCAGGAGTGTAGCTCACAATTCACTGCGTCCAATAAAAATTATCTGATGGCCCAGGTAGCGGAGCACCTGAGAGATGTCCACAACGTTGACAAGGCCACCGAGACGCTCATGTCATATCTTGAGGCGACGTGCGTGACGACGACGTCATCGGACAAATAGGCTACATGACATCGTGATAACAGTTACGGAAAGGAGGGCTGCGGGATGTCCGAGATGTTGATTTTTGCGCAAAATAGGCTCGGAGAGCCAAACCTGTTCGGCTGGAACCTGGGCTTCGTGATCGCTATCGTGGTAATCACGGCCGTGGTGGCTCTGGTTGCTCCGATTCTCGTCCTCGCAGGTCGCATTGGTCGTCAGGCACCGATGATCAACGAAGCACTTGAGCAGTCCTACCGGAATACCTTGACGCTTGGTGATCTGCGGCAGACTATTGACCATGCTGAGGTCATTATCGCAGGCCTGGAGCGCGGACGCGCAAGGTTGGGGGGTTGACAATGCCGGTTGGATATGCTGCCGAAGAGATTGCGTACTGGCAGGTCGCAATAGGTGTAGGATTCGTCGTTGTTCTTGTGGTGATCCTATTGCTTAGTGTGCTGGTGTCCATGGTGAAAATTATCGACCGCGGTGTTGTCAATGTTCGTGATACTCTGCGTGCGATTACCGGAAACACAGCTAATACACCGCTCATTCCTCAGACGGCTGACCGCGTTGATGCCGTTCTGGCTGAAGGTCTTCAGCACCACTTGTTCTTGACCAGGGTGCTGACGGGTGCTGGCCTTCCGCCGATCGCAAAGGTGGAGAGATGACTCTTATCGCGTTGTCGGTTCTCGTCATCGCATTGCTGATAGCTGTGCTCGCGATTTACCTGTTCACGATTGGTATGTTGCTCAACAACATCGCCAACAACCTAGATGACTGTCTCGAGAGCGTTAAGACGATTCTTGGTCATGCCAGGGTCATCGTTCCGGCTGTGGAACATATCAACCGCACGGGTGGAATTGTCGCAGGTGCGCTCCCACTGCTCTACGGGGGTGCCGAGCGGATCGCTGCGAAGAATGCACCACCTGCTCCTGTGCCAGCCAATGGAAGTGTTAATCTACCTGCTTCCGGTCGTCGTCGCTCGCGACTCATGGATACGGTGGGGTTCCGCTCGTCATCATCTCATCACTGATCTTTACCAACGGTTACCGATACCAGAGTCGGTGGACAGTACCCTATCTGAATTTCGGGGGGTATTGTCCACCGACTTTTGGATTTTATACTGAACCGCTCGGCCTTAATTATTAAAGTGGTGCCCCATCTGCATCTCGCTTGGCAAGTGGTCCGGTCAACTCGGATGTGTAATCACCAATCCATTCGTCTTTCCAAGCCTTATCGAACTTCTGCTCATTGCAGTGCGGCTCATAAATGGCCGTAAGTTCGTTGGCTATCATCTCGCGGTGTGATCGTGCCCACCCGACTACTTCATATGTGCAGATATGTAGCTTCCATCGTGAACCAGCGCGTTCAATCCAGCAATTGGCACGCGGATGTTTGAATGGAAAGCCAGCCTCGGCGAGGTTATCCGAGTGACCGACGTAGATAACCGAATATTTGTCGGGCTTTGTGTCGGGTTCCGCCTTGTACATGATGGCGAAAACCGCAGGTCTTCTCGGCGGAGTCCAGCCCCCGAGGAGCCGTGGCCCCTCAAATGAGTAACCTGCCAGGCTTCCGAGACGAATCATGTTCTCACCTGAGGGTTCATGGTTTTTCCTAGTGTCATGAGATACTCCCGCTAGTATAGAAGCTTACCGAGGTCCACCGCCTCAGGCTTCTTCATCTTCTTCATCTTCGTCCTCACTGATCGCCTTGACCCGGACGATGGGGAACACAGGGAGACCAGCCTTCCTCACTGCGCTGGCAAACTCCTCCTTGCCCCTCTCAATCGCTCGTTCTCGACTATCGGCGAACACGACGATCTGTGCACCGTAACGGTTGGTGCCGATGCCGGTTGCGATGCCGCTATTTTTGGCGACCGCGTCTGCGAGCTCGACCACTTCCTCGCGCTTCATAATGCGGTCGCCTTCAACCTCGATTCCGACACTCCATCTTATCAACATCAGGTTCTGAACCTCTCTAGCCGAGCTTAGGTAGCAGTTCGGCGAGCTCTTCAAGACTGCTCAGATCGTGCCCGGATAGAAGCACATCTATGTGAGGCTCCGCCACCAACATGCCAACTGAAGTGGGTTGGTAATTTTCATTGTTACCCTTGTGTGGGTTCATCCACACAATGTTGTGACACAGTAGCGAGAGCCGTTCCATAGCTTTGGAAAGAAGTTCAGGGTCGCCTCTGTCGAGGCCATCTGAGCAGATCACGACAACACCACCACGGCAAATGCCACGTCGGCCCCACTTGCGGACGAACTTGTCCAGTGAATCGCCGATACGTGTGCCTCCCTCCCAATCCACCACCAACTTTGCAGCCCTTTCGAGAGCCTCATCAGGCTTACGTGTTTGTAGTGGTTTGGTGATGTGACTCAACCGAGTGCCGAAGCAGAAAACTTCAACCTTCGAGGCAGCGCGCTTGGCAGAGTAAGCAAACTGAAGAAGCGCCCGAGAGTAGTCGGCCATGGAGCCGGAGACGTCGAGAATAAGGATGAGCGGGCGCAGCCTTACGCGTCGTTCACGCCAATACAGATGGACCATCTCACCATTTGTCCGCATCGATTGGCGAATAGTTCTGCGCATGTCGGGTCTACGTCCCGACCGCGCCGGCCTGGTGCGGCGAGTACGGCGCTTGGGAGGTGTCAACTTGATACGGGCCATGATGCGCCGCAGTGCCTCGAGCTCCTCTTTGGTACAGCTGGAGAATGATCTATGTTTGAGGGTCTCGATGTTCGACGCCATCAGTCCGAGAAGTGCTTCCTCCTCTTGTTCCTTTGCCGACGGCTCCGTGGCCGGTACCTCGAATGCTGCCTCGGCATCGGCGGCCGATTGCGCCTTGATCTTGAGGAGCTGCTGCATCGGGCTTTCCGCTCCAAGGAAGAAGGCGCGAAATACTTCATCATATACAACAATATCGTCGCGGCGACTAATCAGTGTCGTGCGCCCAGCCCAATACAGGTCTACAAGGTCTGTCGGGTCGAGTGGCGTCATGGCAGAGCAGTAGGTCAGGATATCACCTGAGCCCACTCCAAGACCCTTTTCACGCAACGCGCGCCCGAAGCTGACGAGCACGGACACGAGTCCATCGTTATGGCGTGACATATGCTAGATGGATCCGTGAGGCATCTCAGGCATTGGAGGTAATCTCCTTGAGGTTGTCTCGGACTAAGGCTAGATCGTCACGGTCCTTGATGATCGAGCCGAGGGTGACATCAGCGATCTCGGCGTTCAGCCGGCTTTCCCCCAGAAAATCAAGAGTGCGGGCCCAGTCGATGGTCTCCGCCACGCCAGGCGGCTTAGCAAGATCCATTTCACGGAGTCGGACTACTGCTGAAACAACCTTACGGGCGAGGGCCTCGGAGACTCCTGGGGCTTGGACCGTAACGATTTCGACCTCGCGGTCGGGTGCTGGGTAGCCAATCCAGTGGAACATACAGCGTCGCTTGAGCGCATCGTGCAGATCGCGGGTGCGGTTGGACGTTAGGATGACTAACGGGGGATGTTCCGCCTTGATGGTCCCCACTTCGGGAATACTGATCTGGAAATCTGAAAGGACTTCGAGGAGGAACGCCTCGAACTCATCGTCGGCGCGGTCCACCTCGTCGATCAGCAGGACCGCATTCTCACCGGCCTTCACAGCCTGCATCAGGGGGCGTTCCAGCAGAAATCTCGGTCCAAACAGCTGCTGGATCGCCTCGTCGCTTCCCATGTCCCGCTCGGATAGTGCTCGGATGTGTAGGAGTTGGCGGGCGTAGTCCCATTCGTAGAGGGCCTGATTCGTGTCGATACCTTCATAGCACTGCAACCGGATCAGAGTGCGATCGTAGACCGAGGCCAATACCTTGGCAATCTGGGTCTTGCCGACACCTACCTCCCCCTCAAGTAAAAGGGGGCGATTCAGTTTCATTGCTACGAAGACTGCCGTTGCCAGCCCCCGATCTGCCAGATAGTCGCCCTGCCGCAACGTCTGGATCAGTTCCTGCACACTATCTGGATACATCATTCGAGCGATCTCCTTGGCGCGATGGCGGCCGCTGAGCAGCATTTTTAACTGATCGGGGAGCGGACCTGTTGGAGGTGCTGACCCGAGCCGGCAGGACGGAACTCAACCTTTTCGGTAAGTTAGTTAATCGTTTCGTATCCTCGAGTATTGATCTGCATGGAACTCTTGTAGGAAGTGGTACGTTTCTCTCCCACTACTCCCGCCTTGCCCTGTTGGTCCTGTGGGTATGATGTCGTGCGACTCGTGTTGCCATCCCGCGAAGGAATTTTACGTCCGAAAGCCATGTGCGTTCTCCTGATTCTGTCGGACCGCAGCTCGGTTGAGCTTAGGTTGTTTACTTCTTGTCCGGATCCGAAGACCCGAACACGAGGTCCCTTACGCTGGTCCCGGTTGAGAGCTTGCCCTCACGCTCCAGCTTCGTCTTCCAGGCTGCACGGAGGTTGTTACCTACCGAGGGGCTGGACTTGTCTTTGTTCTCGACACCGTCGGCACCGTCGGCGAGCCCTTGAAAACCGACGGTTTCCATGTTCGTGCAGGCCTTCGTATTGCCGCAGGCCTCATCAAGATCTGCGCTGGTTTGACTTTGTGCCTGCCAGATACCGCGTAGCGCCGAGAGCGCTTGCTGGCTCTCTCCCGTAGCGCCCTCGGTCGGCTGTGCGTTCTCATTTTCTTGAGTCATTTCCACGCACCCTCTCCGAATGAAAGTCGTCAACGGGATGGATTGAAATTCGGGCACTGGTGGCTTCGGCCCGCGCAACACATGTCTCGTAGCCGTTCCCGTTGTTCTACGACCGGGACGTCTGATCGAATCTGCGACTCACTTCCTCCCAGTTCACCACGTTCCAGAACGCTTCGACGTAGCCGCTGCGGCTGGCTGGGTACTGCAGGTAGTAAGCGTGTTCCCACAAGTCGAGCCCTAGAATCGGAACCTCTTCAGCGGTGAGCGGCGAGTCCTCGTTGGGCAGACTGTAGGCGACCAATCGATTTCGGGCCCGTACCAACCATGCCCAGCCACTGCCCATTTGATTGGTGGCGACGAACGTGAATCGCTTCTTGAATGCAGCAAAGTTACCAAATTCCTCGGCAATGGTTTGGGCGAGGCGGCCGGTGGGTTCTCCACCCCCATCTCCACTCATGATCGTCCAGAAAAGACTGTGGTTCGCGTGCCCGCCGCCGAAGTTCCGGACTGGGTTGCGAGACTCTTCGGGGATCTTGCCGAGGTTCCACAGCAGATCTTCGACGGACTGGTCCCTGAGTGCCCGCAGTTCGTCGGTAGCCGACAGAGTTGAGTTCAGCTGATCGACGTAGCCCTGATGAAGCTGCCTGTGGTGGATCTCCATGGTCCGGGCGTCGATGTATGGTTCAAGCGCGTCGTACCCGTATGACAGGTCAGGAAGACTGTAGGAGCCCATATTCCCCTTCCTGAGATCAGAACTGTCAGTGGTCTAGAGTTGCCCATAGTACACGGTTACCTGCTCCTTGCAGGCGCGTCGCACCCTTGGCCAACATCGACATGCGGGGGCATCGTGTGTATGTACGGGCCAGCACCCTCGTCGGTTCGTCCCTCTTGCCTTCGACACTCCCGAGACTCTGAGCCGTGCGCCCTGAGTCCATCGTTACTGACTGTATCGAAACAGAAAGCAAACTGGATGCATGCTCGGGGCCGACCAAGGCAGCGCACCGATGATCGGCGATGCGGCCGGCCTCAGGCAGGCCGCTTGCTCTACCCAGAGGTATGCCCGGGTTATCTATGCCGGTTCGTCGGCTGCATCATGCCCACCAGTCCGCCCTAGTTCATCCAAGGGCACCCACCGATGTCCCGCTTCCTCGACAGCGGTAGAGGGGTGTTGCTTGCTGGTCTGGGCACGGCGGCTGACTCGTGTGCTCGACCTGGTAAGGACTTCTTCGGTGCGCGCTGAAGTAGACTCGCCAGGAGGTCACGTTGCAGGGAGTCCCGTCCGGGCATGGGGCTGTGCCTCGATCCTCTGGTGCGCTCCGCTGATGCTGATTCGGACCGCCTTGATGTCGCGGGTATATCCTGATTACCCGTATGACGGGCTGGATAGCCCTAGATGGGTAAAGAAGCCCCACGGGCCGGGCTACCAAGTGACGGGGAGGTGGTTGACGGCACCGGCGACGGCTTCGCGGACGGGTTCGATCTCGTCGAGCCCGACGGCGAGACGGAGGGTGGGAAAGCGTTCGAACAGGCGAACGAACAGGTACTGGAGCTCGACTCGGGCCAGGTGAGCGCCCAGACAGAAATGCGCGCCGTGGCTCAGTGAGAGGTGGGGGATGTGCTCGCGGGTGATGTTGAAGCACTTCGGATCGGGAAAGACACCTTCATCCTCATTGGCATCCTGCACGGCGAACATCACCGTGTCACCTGCGCGGATGGTGACGCCGTCCACTTCCACGTCGACGGAGGCGTACCGGGTCAAACCGCCACGGCGAGCCGTTCGGACTCGTTCGATCGGACTGGCGAAGCGGAAGATCTCTTCGAGGGCCGGGGCGGCGAGTGCCGGGTCGCGCGCCAGCGCCTCTCGCTGCTCGGGGTGGGTGAGTAGCAGCAGCATGCCTCGGTCGATGATCGCAACGACGGGGGCGTGTCCGGCGAACAGGAGCCCAGCGGCGAGATGGGCGATCCCGTCGTCGGTCAGCTTCGGATCCAGTTGGACGGCTTGCAGCAGATCCGAGATGAGGTCATCGCTCGGGACCCAGCGCCTGCGTTCGATCAGAGTGCCCAGGTAGCGCCACAGTGACTGCAGGCCACTGCGGGCGACGGCAGGCTTGTTGACCTGCTTAGCCTCGAGCTGCCACCGGCAGAAGTCCGCGCGGTCCTCGGTGGGCACCCCGAGCAGTTCGCAGACCACGAGGGCCGGCAGGGGGAAGGCGACGATGGTGTGAAAGTCAGCCGGTGGCCCACTGCGACCGAGCTCATCGAGCAACTCGTCGACGATTGCCTCGACACGGGGTCGGAGGCTCACCATGCGGCGGGCCGACAACGAGGGCGTCAGCAGCTTACGCATCCGCTGTAGGTCAGCCTGCTCCCCTTCCGGGTCGGGGATCGGCCCCCCGAACAAGCCCGGCTGGGTAAGCCGGACCGGATGGCCCGGGTTGGGGTGCGAGCGACTCAGACGGGGGTCGGCCAGCAGATCCCGCACTCGCTCGTGTCCGGACACAAGCCATGCAGGCCGGCCCTGGGTGTCGTTCACCCGCTGGATCATGGTGATGGGTGTCATTGGTCACAGGATAACCGGCAGTATTGTCGAGCAGATCACTCCGCGCTATCAGTCGATGTCATGGCCACCGCGGGCGACAACTGGAACACCGTGCAAGATGGCGCCCTCGGCAGGATTCGAACCTGCGACACCCGCTTTAGGAGAGCGGTGCTCTATCCCCTGAGCTACGAGGGCCGTACTGGTGCGGCGTCATGTTGATCACCCGAACAGGATCATCCGACCGCCGCCGAAATCGTAGCGTGCGGAGCCGGTGATGCACGACGGTGCCGAAGCGGGTTACTCAGGTCACTCTCAGGGCGGCAGTCCACACTGAACGGCATGCGCATCCTCGTGGTCGACGATGACCGAGCGGTTCGAGAATCGTTGCGCCGGTCGTTGCAGTTCAACGGCTATACCGTGGAGCTCGCGGAGGACGGCCAGCAGGCGCTGGACGTGGTCGGCAGACAGCGGCCTGACGCCATGGTGCTCGATATGATGATGCCCAGGGTGGACGGGCTCGAGGTGTGCAGACGGTTACGCGGTGCAGGCGACGACCTGCCCGTGCTGGTGCTCACCGCGCGGGACGCGGTATCTGACCGGGTGGCAGGGCTGGACGCCGGGGCGGATGACTACCTGCCCAAGCCGTTCGCCCTAGAGGAGTTACTCGCCCGCTTGCGTGCGCTGTTGCGCCGCTCGACGCTCGACATGAACGCCGATGCCGGCGGAGAGCTGGCCTTCTTCGACCTCAGCCTCGATCCGATCACCCGAGAGGTGGCTCGTGGCGGGCGTCGGATCAGCCTCACCCGCACCGAGTTCAGCCTGCTTGAGCTTTTCCTGCGACACCCCCGGCAGGTGCTCACCCGCAGCCGAATCCTGGAGGATGTCTGGGGCTACGACTTCCCCACTTCGGGCAATGCGCTGGAGGTCTACGTCGGCTACCTGCGGCGCAAGACCGAGGCGGACGGGGAGCCGAGACTGATCCATACAGTCCGCGGCGTGGGTTACGCGCTGCGGGGGACGCCTCCGTGACGAAGCCGGCCGACTTGAGTTTCGGTGATCGGCGGGTGTCACTACGTACCCGGGTTACCGTCCTCACCGCCGTCTGTGTAGGAAGTGCCGTCGCGCTGGTCTCGCTCGCCGGGTTTGTCACCGTCCGCACCAGCCTATACGCCGAGCTGGACGCGAGCCTGCTGCAACGGGCCGACTCGCTGCGCACGCTGAACGCCGAGCAGCTCGGTACCATCCCCACGAGTTTCTTCACCGCGGCGAACATCAGGGTTGGTCTGCTCGACGGCCGCACCGGGCGCCATCTGGAGGCAGGCAAGCTGGCGCCCGGTCCTGAGGAGCTGGCCGTGGCACGGGGCAAGCAGGCGCAATCGTTGCGCACTGATCAGGTACACGACCTGCGTGTGGCTGCCATTCCGGTGGGGTCGGGTGGGGCGCTGATCGTGGCTCAGCCACTGGATGTCACCCGGACGACCCTGTCCCGCCTCGGCCTGGTGTTCACGCTGGTCGGAGGAGCAGGCGTGCTCTTGGCCGCAGCGGTGGGCACCGCGGTCGCCCAAGCCGGATTGCGTCCGGTGCAGCGACTCACCGAAGGAGCCGAGCGGGTCGCCCGTACCGGCGACCTGCAGCCGATCCCGGTGTCCGGCGATGACGAACTGGCCCGTCTCACCGGCAGCTTCAACAGCATGCTCGGTGCCCTTGCGGAATCCCAGGAGCGGCAGCGAAGGCTGGTCGCCGATGCAGGCCACGAACTGCGTACCCCACTCACCTCGCTGCGCACCAACCTGGAGCTGCTGGCCGCATCCGACCGCCCCGGCGCTCCGGTGCTCTCCGAGCAGGACAGGGTGGATATCTCTGACGATGTGCGCGCTCAGGTCGAGGAACTGTCGACCCTGGTGGGTGATCTCGTGGAGCTGGCCCGGGAAGATGCGCCACAGGTGGTGCACGAGCCGGTAGAGCTGCTCGAAGTGGTCGAGCGGGCACTGGCCAGGGCGGGCCGTCGCGCCCCAGGCGTCCGCTTCGACACCGACCTTGCGCCGTGGGGTCTGCTCGGTGACGCCAATGCCTTGGAACGCGCCGTGCTCAACCTACTCGACAATGCCACCAAGTGGAGCAGTCGCACCACCGCGACGGTGACCGTGCGGCTGGCTCCGACCGACCACGGTACGGCCGTGGTAGAAGTCGCCGACGACGGACCGGGGATCGCCTCGACCGACCTGCCCTACATCTTCGAGCGGTTCTATCGCTCCCCCACGGCCCGCACCCAGCCCGGCTCCGGACTGGGACTGGCGATCGTGGCGCAGGTCGCGGCCCGCCACGGCGGCTCGGTTCGGGCTGGGAATAGTGACGCGGGCGGAGCACTGTTGATCCTGGAGTTGCCCGGCCTGCCATTCTCATGACATGCAAAGGAGCATCACATGCGCACCCTAGAGAACCAGCCCACCCTGAACCCATGACCGACCAGACGCCCCAGCCTCCGTGGCCGGGTGGCCCTCAGGGCACGACCTCAGAGTGGACCAATTCATCGGGCACGGCTCCGCCGCCCACCGCCCGTCCCCGCCGTAGTGCTCGCTTGCTCGGAATCATGGCGGTGGCTGTGGCGCTCGGCCTCGTCGCAGGGGGGGTCGGAGGCACCGTCGGATACCAGCTGGCTCGCGAGGGGAATGGGCTGAGCACTGCGTTGAATCGGCCCGCTCCCGATCCCCGGCCGATTCTCAATCTCCCCGATGGCTCGGTGGAGCAGACCGCGCAGCGAGTCACGCCCACTGTGCTCCAGCTCCAGGTCCGCGGTCCTCGACTGGCGGGTGAGGGTAGTGGCATCGTGTTGAGCTCGGACGGCCTGATTCTCACCAACAACCATGTCATCGAGCCCGCGGCCAACGGCGGTAGCGCTGAAGCCGTATTCCAGGACGGTCGAACGGCACCGGTCGAGATTGTCGGAAGGGCGCCCTCGTTCGACCTTGCGGTGGTGCGTGCTCAGGGCATCAGCGATCTGCCCGTCGCGGAGTTGGGGCGCTCCGACGACGTTCTGGTCGGGCAGGAGGTGCTGGCGGTCGGTTCTCCGCTTGGTCTGTCCAGCACGGTGACGGCCGGCATCATCAGCGCGGTGGATCGTCCGGTACGAGCTGGCGGCGAGGGCAGCGGTCAGGACACCGTTCTCGACGCTGTTCAGACCGATGCAGCGATCAACCCCGGAAACTCCGGCGGACCGCTGGTGGACATGGCGGGCCGGGTCATCGGTGTCAACTCCGCCATCGCCTCGGTCGGGTCCGGCGGTGGGCAGTCCGGCTCGATCGGCCTGGGTTTCGCGATTCCGATTGACCAGGCCAAGCGGATCGCCGATGAGCTGATCCAGACCGGGCAGGCTACCCAGGCGATACTCGGGGTGAGCGTCCCCGCTGGACAGCCCGAGGGCGGTGGAGCGGTGATCCAGGAGGTGGTGCCCGGTAGCGCGGCGGCGGGTGCCGGGCTCCAACCGGGGGAGACGATCACCCAAGTGGATGAGCGCATGATCGAGACCGGTGATGAGCTGGTCGCGGCGATCCGTTCCGCTCGGCCGGGCTCCCAGGTCGCGTTGACCGTCAAGAACCAGGCCAATGCCGTCCGACAGGTCGATCTCACCCTCGGCAGCCAGCAGGTCGGGCCGAGCTGACAACCCGTCCGGGTGATCCAGACCTGGTTCCCGGACCAAAGTGTGTCCGGCTACGGTGCTCGTCATGGAACACAGTGTGCGCAACCTGGGGCGGGCCCTTGTCGTGATCGTCGATGACCGGGTAGCGCATGGTGAGCATGAGGACGTGACAGGAGCCCTGGTTACCGAGCTTCTTGAGGAGGCAGGCTTCGTGGTCGACGGCTCGGTCGCCGTGGCAGGCGAAGCGGTGGACATTCGCAATGCGCTGAACACGGCGGTGATCGGCGGTGTGGACCTGGTCGTGACTGTCGGGGGAACTGGGATGTCCCCCCGGGACGTCACTCCGGATGCCACGGCGGGGGTGCTGGACCGGCCGGTGCCGGGGATCGCGGAGGCCATCCGTGCTTCCGGTCTGGCCGCCGGGGCCGTGGACGCGGGCTTGTCCCGCGGGCTGTCCGGGGTCTCGGGTAGCACCCTGGTGGTGAACCTGGCCCCCTCGCGGGCGGCAGTTCGCGATGGGATGGCTACCCTCACCCCGCTGGTCGGACGAGTGATTGAGGAGTTGTCCTGGCCGGGACAGGACTGAGCGCCCGCCAGAGCGGGCCCGATCGCCGTTTCGGGCCCACCATGACGGGACGGCTTACGACGTCAGTGCGCCGTTGCGGTACACCACGCCACTGACCAACTCGCCTGCGCTCTCGATGCCCTTGATCGCGAGATCCCCGGCCTGCGACATGAACGGGGCGGCCTGCTCGAGGTATGGCGCCGCCATTGTCTTGGCCTGATTGAGGAAGGGGCCTGTCTTCTCGTGAAGCATCGAGGCGACGGGACCGATCATGCCTACAGCCTGTTCGAGCAAGGGCTCGGCCTTGCTCATGGCCTGTTCGAAGGCATCCACCGCCTGCTCGAGGTACGGTCCTGCCTGCTCCATGAGCGGGCCTGTTCTGACGATGGCCTGCTCGATGAGCGGCCCCGCCATCTCCTTGGCCTGCGCCAGGTAGGGGCCTGCCATCCCCACAGCCTGTCCCAGCACGCCCGTGATCTGGTCTGGAAGTTCCATCAGTTGGGTGCACCTTTCCGCTCGTCCGGTGGTGAAGCTCCATCCTGGCACTCAATCGGAGTAGCCGGAAGTGATCCGTTGTGGGGTAATTCGGCTGGGACTCGGCACAAGGAGGATCTATTCGCATGGCGTACCAACCAGCGAACCGTGAGCAGCGACTGCTCCAGGTGTTCGGGGACGTGCTGCCCGAGATCTCCCAGGACGACTTGGCGGATCCGGGGGAGCGGCCTGCGCAGGCACGGGATCAGTGGCTGCTCGACAACTGCCCACCGCATCACGATGGGCCGGCTTGAGCCCTCCGGTGATTGCTGGCGGCCTGCTTGGGATGGTTGTCAACGGAGGGTCACCGTCACAGCACGAGAAAGCGAGGCTGCGGCGACCCGAGTCGCCGCTACCGCGTCCAGCGCGACAAGCACCAATCTGCCTTCGGCCGTGCCGGCACCGGGTTCGAGCACCGCGAGGACCCGCGCCCCGCTGGCCAACACCACCGGCTCGTCCTGCCGCTCGCCGAGGGTCAGCACATCCACCATCGCACCCGGATGCAGTAGTGCGGCCATGTCCGGATCCGGCAACCGCAGGGCAACGCTCACCGCGGCCGGATCTGCCGACACTGCCTGAGCCAACTCGGGACCTGCCAGCCGCAGGTCGGTGAGGGGCTCGCCGCGCCGGACCGGCGCGGCCAGGGTCCGGCCCAGTACGGCCGGGGTGGCCCGGGCCGCACCGTCAGGAACCACTTGTTCGGGCAACCCGCTCAACACCACCTCGCCTGCGCCCAGGACAGTGCCGGGGGACAGATCGCGGGCGGCGACCACCACGGGGACGGCTGCGGCCGCTCCCGTCCCCGGGCTCAGGGCAAGTGTTGCGGCGAGCCCCACGAGCAGCGCCGCGGCAGTACGGCGCAACAGCAGCGTCCGGGTGAATCCCGGCCCCCGCCACAACACGTCCCATCGCTCGCGCAGCAACGGTGCCAGCGTGCGCTGTCGTCTCATCCTCGCCTCCCTGTCCGCGGCTGTGCCAGCCATGTGGGGCCAGCCGTGTGCGGATCGACCGCGTTCGGCGGTGACGCTAGGCGAAACGGGTGCGTGTCAGACCATCACCGCGAGCTGGCTGTGGACGATGGGGCGGGTGGGGACAACTCCTGGGTCAGGAGGCGGCGGCGCTTGCCGAAGAAGAGTTGCTGGAGGATGATGCCGACCCTCCGGAGGACCCCTCTGAGGAGCTTCCCGACGAACCGGACGTCGAACTCGACGTGGAGCCGGCCTTCTCGGAGCCGGTCTTCGTCGACTCGGCCTTCTCGGAGCTGGACTTGTCCGGCTTGGACTTGCTGTCCGAATCGGGCTGGGGCTTGTCGGAAGAACCGGACTCGGTCGGCGGCGCCGAGCGGCTGTCGGTGCGGTAGAAGCCGCTGCCCTTGAACACGATGCCCACCGAGGAGAACAGCTTGCGCAGTCGGCCAGCGCACTCCGGGCAGTCGGTCAATGATGTGTCGGTGAACGCCTGCACGGTGTCGAAGCGGTGCTCGCACGCGGTACATGCGTAGGAGTAGGTGGGCACTTGGTCGCCTCCACGTGGTTGGCACTCTTCGCACGAGAGTGCCAACACGATGATGCGTCAGCGTCGGCGCTCTGCGCAAACTCGCAGCTCATCTGGACCGGGGCAGGGCCATCAGGCCACCGCCGGGGGTTAGTGCAGCGCTGACCAGGACGTCGTGTGGTTCGAAGGGAAGCCACGGCAGCACCTCGTCGTCGCGAACGACGGCGATCAGCGGGGTGCCCGCCTTGGCCAGCGGCAGCGTCCGGTCGTAATGCCCGCCGCCCCGGCCAAGCCGAGTGCCGCGACGGTCGACGGCCAGCGCGGGAACCAGCACCAGCATGGCCTCGGCCACAGCTGCGCAGCCCAGCCGCGGTCCCGTTGGCTCGCGCAGTCCGAACGGCCCGGGCCGCAGCGACTCCGCGCCGGTGTACTCGGCCCAGTCCAGTGGCCCCACCGCAGCGACCACCGGCAGCAGCACTCGGCAGCCGCGACGTAACAGGCCGTCCACCAGCGAGGGGGAACCCGGTTCACTGCCGACCGGCCAGTAAGCACAGACGGTGCCGGGCAAGCCGGGCAGCACCATCGTCGCCAACGCGGCCGCCTCCGCCTGGCGTATCGCCGGGGCCACCGCCCGCCGCGCCCCCACCAGGCGTTCCCGCAGCCGCGACTTGAGCCCGTTCACGCCCGGCAACCTTACCGCTATCGCAGTGACCCATTGCTGCATTCGGTGGGCTGAACGAGGCCAATCAGGCACCGTTACCCCGCTCAGCCCGCTGGAGACGGAAGGTAAGGCCGATAGGGTCGGGCACCATGAGTGCGTCTGGTTCTGGATATCGCACGTTCCACACCGCCATCGTGCCCGCCGGCGGGCTTGGCACCCGGTTTCTGCCGACCACGAAGACTGTGCCCAAGGAACTGCTCCCGCTGATCGATACTCCTGCGATCGAGTACATCGCCGCCGAGGCCGCCGAGGCCGGTGCGCAGCGGTTGGTACTCATCGTGTCACCCGGCAAGGAGTCGGTGGCGGCATACTTCGACCCCAACCCGGAGTTGGAGGCCGAGCTGCATGGACGTGGCAAGAATGCGCTACTGGCCAAGGTGCGCAAGGCCCCTGGACTGATCCGCGCACAGGTTGCCCTGCAGAACAAACCCCTCGGGCTTGGGCACGCGGTGGGCTGCGCCGAGCCGGTACTGACCGACGCCGACAAGGCGGTGGCCGTGCTGCTGCCCGATGATTTCGTGCAACCCACCGGGGTGCTGACCAGGATGGCCGAGGTACGAACACGCCACGGGGGCAGTGTGATGTGTGCCTGCGACGTCCCCCGTGAGCAGCTCCGGGCGTACGGGGTGTTCGCGGTGCGCGACACTGCGGATCCCGACATCAAGCGGGTGACCGGGATGGTGGAGAAGCCGGAGCCGGACCAGGCACCGTCCACGTTGGCCGCGGTGGGCCGTTATCTGCTGGATCGGGCGGTGTTCGATGCCCTGCGGCGGATCGTCCCCGGGGCGGGCGGCGAATTGCAGCTCACCGACGCGGTCGCGCTGCTGATCGACGAGGGCCACCCCGTGCATGTGGTGGTACATCGCGGCGAACGCCACGATCTCGGTAATCCGGAGGGATTTCTGCGTGCCGCGGTGGACTTCGCGCTTGCGGATGGTGATATTGGCCCCGGTCTGCGGACATGGTTGGGCAACAGGCTGGAGCAGGAGACCGCGTGAGATCGCTGGACGAGCAACTCGGGCGGGTACTGGAAGCCGCGGTGCGTCCGGCCCCGGTTCGAGTGGCCATCTCCGAAGCCCAGGGGATGCTCTGCGCGGAAGATGTCGTGGCGCAGCGCTCGCTGCCCGGTTTCGACCAGGCGGCGATCGACGGTTTTGCCGTGCGCAGCGTGGATGTCAAGCAGGTCCCGGTCACGTTGCCGGTAGTCGGGGAGATCGTCGCCGGGTCGCTGCAGCCGCTGCGCCTACAGCCCGGTCAGGCGGTCCGGGTGACGACCGGCTCGGCGTTGCCCACCCTGGCCGACGCGGTGATTCCGCTGGAGCACACCGAGAACGGCGCGGCTCGTGGCGCGCGGGTCACCGTGGCGCGCGCGGTCCCTTCGAAGGCATTCGTCCGTCGCACCGGGGAGGACGTGCAGACCGGCGACGTCGCGGTCCGTTCGGGCGCGGTGATCGGCCCGGCGCAAGTAGGGCTGCTCGCCGCGGTCGGGCGGGCCAAGGTGCGGATACACCCTCGTCCCCGGCTCTCGGTGCTGTCGGTGGGTGAGGAGCTGGTGGACGTCGACCGCACGCCGGTCACCGGACAGGTCTATGACGTCAACTCCTACGCGCTGGCGGCGGCCGCCCGCGACGCCGGTGCCGAGGTGCACCGGGTTGGTATCGTGCCCAGCGATCCGGCCCGGCTACGGGAGGTGATCGAGGGCAGACTGCTGCGCTCGGAGATCGTGGTGGTGGCCGGTGCGGCCGGTGGATCGATCGGAGACGAGGTGCTCGGCGCGTTGGCCGAACTCGGCGAGCTCGACATGAGTCGAGTGGCCATGCACCCTGGTTCGGTGCAGGGTTTCGGTCGGCTCGGCCAGGACTGCGTGCCCACCTTCCTGCTGCCCGCCAACCCGATCAGCGCGCTGGTGGTGTTCGAGGTACTGGTCCGCCCACTGATTCGGATCGCACTGGGCAAGCGCAATCCCCACCGTCGAAACGTTACCGCGCGGCTGTTGTCGCCGGTGACGTCCACTGCGGGACGCCGCGGATTTCTGCGCGGTCAGCTGCTGCGGGATCCCGACACCGCAGAGTATCTGGTACAACCCCTCGGTTCATCCGGCGCTCACCTGCTGGCCTCACTCGCCGAGGCGAATTGTCTGATCCTCATCGACGACGGTGCCACCGAGGTGCCCGTCGGTGAGGAGGTAGCGGTGAGCTTCCTCGCCCAGCGGAGCTGACCCGCCGTGGTGACGTCCGGGCCCGAGGGCCGTCATCCCGGCTGGCCGGCCCGGCTGGGGCCGGTACGGATCGCTTCCGGGGAAATCGCGTTGCGACCGATTCGGCTCCGTGACGCCTTCGAGTGGAGCCGGTTGCGGCTACGCGACGAGGCATATCTGCGTAAATGGGAGCCGGAAGCCTCGGGCAGTTGGGCGCAGCGATCCACCCCGATGGCCTGGCCGGCGCAGTGCGCCGGATCCCGCGCGATTGCCCGTCGTGGCCAGGCCCTGCCCTTCGCCATCACACTGGACGGACGACTGGCGGGCCAGGTCACTGTGGGCAATGTGGTGCGTGGCGCGCTGCTTTCGGCCTGGGTCGGTTACTGGGTGGAGTCGGGCGTGGCCGGATGTGGTGTCGCCACCGCAGCGGTGGCATTGGCGGTGGACCACGCGTTCAGCCGCGTCGGACTCCATCGGGTAGAGGCCACGGTGCGTCCGGAGAACATGGCCAGCCTCCGGGTCCTGACCAAGCTCGGGTTCCGCGATGAAGGGCTGCTGTTGCGCTACCTGGAGGTCGACGGTGCCTGGCGGGACCACCGGCTGCTCGCGATGACCCGGGAGGAGATCGGGACCGGCTTGGTGACTCGCCTGATCGACCAAGGCCGTGTCCGCCGCTGACCCGCCCCTCCGCCCTCGACATACGGCATATCCCTCGTTCGGATAGGGCGTGTCGGCTTCTCCTGTACGGCGTGTTTGTCGCTTGTGCACGGTATGTCCGTCGCTCTGGTACGCAGGGTCACTCGTTGTATACGCGGTGACACCCGGCGCGCCTCCGAGACCCCTATGACTGTTGTGGCTACCGTGACGCGCGGCCTGTGGTGATAGCTCGCGAGGACGGATCGGGAGGGCGAGGGGTGCCCAGCTCGCTGATCTTCGCGGCGCTGGCGGCGGCATGGCTCGTCGTCCTCGTTCCGATGGTCGCGAAGCGGCGACAAGAGGTGGTTCGCATTGCGGAATCCGCGCTTGCTTCCCGGGTGCTGAACCGGCAGGGCACCTACCGCGCAGCGCTCCAGTACGACCAGGAGGTAGCCATGCTGGACGAAGGGGAGGGGGAGGCGGCCCCCGACGAGCGTCGATACCGTCCGGGTCGTGGCGGCTATGATCCGGAAGCGGCCGAACTGGCGGCCAGGGAGCGGTACGTGTTCCGGCAGCGGGTGGTGCTTGGACTGCTGATCGGAGTGGTCATCACGCTGGTGCTGGGCTTCGTCTCGTCGGGCTTGGTCTGGTGGATGCATGCGGCGCTGGTAGGTGCGCTGGTCGGTTACCTCGGCTACCGGCGCAGGCAGGTCCGCATCGAGCAGGACGTGCGGAACCGGCGCGCCGCGCGGATGGCCGGTTCCCGAGGGTTGGCGCCGCCCGCTGTGCAGATCTCCCCTCAAGACGAGCTGGACGCCGAGCGTGGGCCGCAGGAGCCAGCAGAGCACACGCCGCAGCAGTACAGGCAGCCGGCGCGCGAACTGGAGCAGCCTGGGCATGCGCAGCCGGGACGCGACCGGCAGTCGTCCGAGCAGCCGGTATATGAGGAGTCGTCCGAGGTGGCAGCGCCGTCGGTTCGGCACCCTGCGTCGCGGCCTCCGGTAGCCCACCCCACTGCGGTCGCCCTGGACCTCGATGATGACGACCCCATGTTCGATGAGCTGGACCCCGCCTTCGAGCCGCCTTATCGTCGAGCGGCGGGTGAGTAGCCCGGTGACCGGCTGCTAAGCTCCTCGGGTATCACCAGGGGCTGTAGCGCAGTTGGTAGCGCGTCTCGTTCGCATCGAGAAGGTCAGGGGTTCGATTCCCCTCAGCTCCACCATAAGCTCTAACCTCGCTCTGACCAGGGGTTTCGTAAGCCGAGTCCTACTCGCGTGTTCGTGCCGTTGTGAAGGCCCTGGTCAGAGGCCGTTCGGTGTTTTAGTCACATAAGGTGGCTTGGGCGCTTTGGATCTTCGCTGCTTCGGCCAGCTCTCCCGGTACGAACGTGCAGGTGGCTCGTGGTCACGATGGTGGCAGGTCCCCTCGAACGCTCGATGGCTGTGATCGGTACTTGATGCGGTGGGAGCCGGTTCCAGGAGTCTGTTTGCTGCCTTCGGTGTGAACACAGCAGACGTCTGCGCACCGGAATGTCCAGTCAGCAGCATGAGCGGGCGTCTGCTTGGCTAATGATCCATGGACTGGGAGGGTGACGCGCAAGAGTTAATCTTCGTGCAACGCGGGTAACGCGAGGATGATTCGCATCTGAGCGCGCACTCCGGATCGTGGTGGACGACACTAGATTGCGGATTCAACCGTTGAGCGGACATCACCAAGCCAGATGGAGGGAGAAGCATGCTCGCCGTGCGCCCGTGCCGTGATTGGTTGGCCGGTGTCGATTCCTCTGTACGCGTCGCCCGCACTGCGGTCATCGCGCGGTCCGCAGTGCCGCTGGCGTCGCACTGTTCGGTGCGGCGCTGATCATCGGCCTGATCAGCTTCACCGCGCTGACACTGGCCGGAGGAGGACCCCGCTACGAACACATCGCGGAGAAAGTGGACGACGACCTGGGCGGCGCCCCCCCCCGAGGCGGAAATGTCATGGTGGTGGCTGCTGGGACGGGGGCTTCGCGACGGTGTGCTGCTGGTACTACGGTCGTTGATGGTCACCGTCCTCCTGCTCCTCGCGGGATTCCTCCCAATGGTCGGGCAAATCGTAGTGCCAGTACTGTTGACGTTGGTGACCGCGTGGTTCCTCGCGCTGGAGCTGGTCGCGGTGCCGTTCTCCCGGCGCGGGTGGGACCTCAAGCAACGGCGGAACTGCTGAGCCCACGACGCGCCCTCGCGCTGGGACTGGGCACACCCGCGACACAGCTGTGCGTGATCCCACTAGCCGCCATCATCGTCATGCCCGCAGCCTTCACCGGCGGCGTACTCCTCGCGCACGAAACACTCCGCACCACCTGAGGGGTGCGCAACCGGCTGTGCGCTCATAGTCAACTCCGGTCGGGTCGTCTCGGCTGATACTTGGCAGGTCCTAATGATTGCCTTGGAGCGGTGAGGGGAACGGTCATGGATGTGCAGTACGACACCAGTACAATTCATCCGCTGGACCGATATGACTACTTTCGGGCGGAAGTAGGTGCCGAGCTGGTCCCCGTGGCAGTCCATGGGCGTGTACCGGGTCGCTTGCTCGCGGTGCAATCAGTCGCCCAGATCGGGGATTTCAACATCGAGGTGGTCACCTGGGCTGCGGACTCCGAGATCGTGGCACAGCGGACCGAACGCCTGATCCGGACCTGCGATCCTGAGTGCTACCGGCTGTTCCTGAACGTCGACGGCAAAATACGGGGAGAACAGGCGGGCAACCAGGTGGACTTCCGCGCTCGGGACATCGTCCTCTACGACTCGTCTCATCCCTGGCAAGCCACGCTTTCGAAGGGACCAGAATCGATGCGGTTCCCGCGAGCGTTGGTGCTGATCATCAGCACAAAGTGAAGTGTTCCCGATTTTATTGACACCGATTTAGGCTGCCAGATCGGTTAGTTTTCTGTATCCTAGCTCGTATTCGATGGGTGTCAAGTAGTTCAGGGTTGAGTGCCGTCGGAGGTGGTTGTAGTAG
>JBOHHD010000520.1:0-1700 GCA_050700515.1 Pseudonocardiaceae bacterium | reverse complement strand
AGTACTCACGACCCCAGCCATCCCACATCTCGCGATCATGCGCGTGTCGGCCGAGTGGCGCGATCACCCCCGTGGAGGATTCCTTTCCAAGTAAGTTCAGGGCATGGTCCTGCTCAGGCGGGTACGGAAAGGCGTTCCGTATCTGTTTCACGAGCGCGGGATGCCGCTGGCGGAAGACGCCCCAGGCGAATGATCCGGGCATGTTGCTGAAAATCGGCGACGAGTCCGGAGTCGACTCCCGGGCAGCGCCGTCAGCCATGCGGCGCGGCTGACTTGACAGTCATCATGGTCACGCCGGCGGCACTGCTTGCAAGCAGACGGCCCGTCGCGGGCTCGAACGCCGCGCACTGCAGCGAGGCATCGACCCGCATCTCGGCAATCTGGCAATCTTCGTCCAGCGACCAGATCCGGACGGTGCCGTCAGCAGCCGCAGAGACCAGCCGGTTGGGATCTTGGGTGAAGCCGACCATCAGGACGCGGCCCGTGTGACCCGGAAGGTGGGCGGTAAATTCGTCTGTGGCGACGTCGCGTACGTAGATGTCGCCGGTGCCCGAGCCGACCGCTAGGCGTTTTCCGGACGGATCGAGGGTCACAGTTCGTGCCCAGCCAGCCGGATTGGCGAACTCAGTCACCGAATCCCCGGTCGGCGCATGCCAAACGCGGACCACACCGTCTCCCCCACAGGCCGCGAGGAAATCGCCACAATCATCGAAAGCGATCGATCGCACCCGGCCTGCATGGGCATCCCGCTCCCAGCGCATCTCACCAGAACGAAGATCCCACAGTCGAACCTGCCCACTTCCAGTACTGGCCGCGAGGTACTCGGCATCGGGTGCGAGTGCTACCGACCACGTGCGCGCTTGATCGCCATTGAAGGTGAGAGGCTTCCCTTCGTCGCGCAAGGACCAGACACGAACCCGGCCATCGCCGCAAGCGGCCGCGATGTGATGGCGATTCCCGGCTAGCGACCACACCCGACCGGCCGCTGCAGTCAGCCTTCGACGGGGCTCGGCCGCGGTGGCGCCCAAGATCTCGATGAGCCCATCGCCGTAACCGAGCACGGCGACCTCTCCGGCCGCTACGAACTGCGTCGACCACACTGTGTTCGCGCCGCTACACAAAAGAGTCAACTGGTCGGAGCCGCCCGTCTGCCACAGCCGAACCGCACCATCCTCGCAGCCGGCCACGATCGTGTCGTCTTCGGCAAGAGCGACGGCACGTACCCAATCAACGCCGGGCGGGCACTGCGCTCGGCCTGCCGACCCGTTAGCGGTGAAAGCATGGATCGTGGCGTTCTCGGTGGATGCAATCACCAGATCGGCCTTGTCCGTCACAGCGACGCTGCGGACCCGGGCGTCTGAGACATCGATTCGACGGATCGGTGCCAGTCCGCCGTTCGCCGCGCTCCACAGCAGTACTGTGCGGTCACCCGATCCTGATGCCAGCAGTGGCGCGTCGGGTGCAAAGGCCACACAACGCACCCAGTCGCGATGGGCCGCTTTCTCATCCAGCAGCTGACCGGTATTCAGATCAAAGAGACGAACAAACTCGTCTTCTCCCCCCGCTGCGACCACGGCGTCAGCGCAGCCGACCGCGACCGACCAGAGGGGACAGCCAGGGGTGTCCATCCCACGAAGCAGGCTGAGCCTCTCGAGGTCCCATACGAGGATGCGTCCGTCCTCGGCGCCAGAGACCAAACG
>JBOHHD010000519.1:0-2329 GCA_050700515.1 Pseudonocardiaceae bacterium | reverse complement strand
CCGTCCTTTTTCCGGAACAGCTCCACCGCCAGCAGCTTCTCCTCGTCCAGGGTGAAGATGTCCCCCTCGTCGTGCACCACGCCCGCGGCCAGCAGGGCCACCGCGGCCTCGTAGCCGAGCATCTCGATGTCGAAGCCACCGCGGCCGGCCAGGTGGAAGATCCGCTCCCGGAGCTGGGCTGGGCAGGAACGGGCGTTGGGACAGCGGAGGTCGACATCACCCTCCCGCTGATGACGCAGCGCGGTGCCGCACTCCGGGCAATGGGTGGGCATCACGAACTCGCGCTCATCCCCGGTGCGCAGGTCCACCAACGGGCCGAGCACCTCGGGGATGACGTCCCCGGCCTTGCGGATCGTCACGGTGTCCCCGATCAGCACGCCCTTGCGGCGCACCTCGTCGGCGTTGTGCAGCGTCGCCAGCGACACCGTGGACCCCGCGACGACCACCGGTTCCATGAACGCGAACGGGGTGACCCGCCCGGTGCGACCGACGTTGACCCGGATGTCCACCAACCTGGTGGTGGCCTCCTCGGGGGGGTACTTGTAGGCGATCGCCCAGCGCGGTGCCCGGGATGTCGAGCCCAGCCTGCGCTGCGCCGACACCTCGTCGATCTTCACGACGATCCCGTCGATCTCATGGTCCAGGTCGTGGCGGTGCTCGCCCCAGTAGGCGACGTGTTCGATCACCTCCTCGATGGTGCTGAACAACCGGGTGTGCTCGGAAATGGGCAGTCCCCAGGCGCGCAATGCCTCGTAGAACTCCGAAAGCCGGGTGGGTGCGAACCCACGGCTGCGGCCCAGGCCATGACAGAGCAGCCGCAACCGTCGAGTCGCGGTCACTCGAGGGTCCTTCTGTCGCAGCGATCCGGCTGCGGAGTTGCGGGGATTGGCGAACGCGGACTTGCCCGCTTCGACGAGGGAGGCGTTGAGCTCGGCGAAGTCGGCGAGCCGGAAGAACACCTCGCCGCGTACCTCGATCAGCTCAGGTACCGGGTACTCGGCGCAGGTATGCAACCGGTCCGGAACGTCGCGCAGGGTGCGCAGGTTGAAGGTGACGTCCTCGCCGGTGCGTCCGTCGCCACGGGTGAGGCCGCGTACCAACCTGCCCTGCTCGTACAGCAGGTTCACCGCCAGGCCGTCGATCTTCAACTCGGTCAGGTAGTGCGCCTCGGTGCCGACCTCACGGGCCACCCGGTCCGCCCAGGCGCGCAGCGCACCGGTCTCGAAGGCGTTGTCCAGGCTGAGCATCCGCTCCAGGTGGTTGTACGCGGCGAACTCGGTGCTGAAACCACCGCCGACCAGCTGGGTCGGCGAGTCCGGAGCCACCAGCGTTGGCCAGCCCTGCTCGAGTTCCTGCAGTCGACGGAACAACCGGTCGAATTCCGCGTCGGAGACGAGCGGCGCGTCGAGCACGTAGTAGCGGAACTGGTGGGCGCGCACGGTCTCGACGAGCTCGCTGTGTTCGGCCCGGACCTCGACAGGTGGCTCAGCCGCTTGGCCGGTCACGATGCTCCACCCTGTAAGCAGATCTTCGTAGTCACGTCGCGAGACTAGCTTCGGGCCCCGACGACCCTGACACACAACGCGGCCCCGTACCGGAGACCGGTACGGGGCCGCGAAGGAATGCTCAGTGAAGGGGCGTGACCTTATCGGCCTGCGGGCCCTTGGGGCCCTGGCTCGACTCGAACTCCACGCGCTGGTTCTCGTCCAGGCTGCGGTAGCCGCTACCCTCGATGGCGGAGAAGTGGACGAACACGTCGGGGCCACCCCCGTCGACGGAGATGAAGCCGAAACCCTTCTCCGCGTTGAACCACTTCACGACGCCCTGTGCCATGTGCTCTCCCTGTGAAATCTGATGCCTGGGCCGACACCGTGCCAGCCCACGGTTGCGGGGTCCACGCACCCGGGAGGAGTCGGTCCCCGGCGGGAGCGTGAAACCCGTAGTCACACATTCCACGGACGCTTCGCAACGATCGGGGAACTACACGACCACAACCGGGGCTAACGCTAGCACCTAGCGGTACCACCTTCCGAGTGTGAACTACGAAGAACCGATCGAAGGGTCGAAAACTCGGCTACAGATCGAGCTGCGCCTCCCCCACCCGGCGGTGCGACCAGCCAGCCCGGTGCCCTCCACCACCCGAGTTTCTCCGTCATCGCGACCACGAGTCCGGTGGGTCGACAAATCCCTGTCCCAGCTCCCTGGCCAGGGTCAGGGCCCGTCGGGCCCAGCTCGCGGTGGCGCCTGCCAGGCCACAGGAGGGGGTGGGCAGGCATTGCTCGGCGAGCAGCGAGCGATCGAAGCCGAACCGGTCCACCAGATCCAACGC
>JBOHHD010000518.1:0-2183 GCA_050700515.1 Pseudonocardiaceae bacterium | reverse complement strand
GTGATGATCCCGCTGGTGATGACCACGGTGATGACGCTGATCCCAGCGCAGCGGCGCGGCGTCATGATGGGCAACATCACGCTGGTCGTCGCGGTCGCTCCGGCGATCGGGCCGATGATCGGGGGCCTGGTCCTGGCCGCGCTGGACTGGCGCTGGATGTTCTGGAGCATCCTGCCGCTCGCCGTCGCCATGCTCGCCCTGGGGTTCACCCTGATGCGGCTGAGCTCCGAGACTCGCTCGGCGCCGCTCGACGTCGCCTCCGTCCTGCTCTCCGCGGTGGCCTTCAGCGGCATTGTGTACGGCTTTTCGGCCATCGGTATGGCGGCCCAGGACGCTGGGGGCGTACCCCCGTGGCTGCCGATCGCCGTGGGCGCGGTCGCGCTCCTGGTGTTCGTGGCCCGCCAGCGCCACCTCCAGCATGCCGAACGCGCCCTGCTCGACCTGCGACCCTTCACGCACCCCCCGTTCGTGGTGGCTGTCGTGCTCTCCGGCCTGGTCTTCATGTCCTTGCTCGGAGCCGCCATCCTGCTGCCGCTCTACCTGCAAAGCGTGCTCGGCGCAGGCCCGGACACCACCGGCCTCGCGGTCCTGCCAGGGGGTCTCGTGCTGGGCTTGCTCGGGCGGCCGGTCGGACGGCTCTTCGACCGGTTCGGGGCCCGCCCGCTGGTCGTCCCAGGCTCGATCGCGATGGCGACCTCCCTGTGGCTGTTCGCCGCGCTGGGGCCAGACGCCTCGCTCGCCGCAGTGATCGCGATACACATCCTGCTCATGGCCGCGCTCGGGCTCATGATGACCCCCCTGCTCACCGAGGCCCTCGCTGTGCTCCCGACCGCGCTCTACGCACACGGCAGCGCCATCATGGCCACCCTGCAGCAGGTCGCCGGAGCCGCTGGCACCGCAGCCTTCGTGACCGTCACCGCCATCGCCTCGAACGGTCCCGCCGGAGTCCCGGACGCCGCCGGACTCCAGGCGGGATTCGTCGCCGCAGGACTCGTCGGGCTCCTGAGTATCGTGACCGCACTGTTCATCCGCGGCAAGCAGACCGACGATACGAACCGCGACAGCTCCGAGGACACCGAAATCAACGACACGCCAACACCGATCACCGGCCATTGACCGGTCCATCGGACGATACGCTAGGCTTTCTGGCACGGTAATTAGCTGGTCGACCGGCTTGCCGACGAGGGTGATATGTTCGGGATTGACGCGGAAATGGTCGGCGAGGTTGGGTCATTGGGTTTCGATAATGGTCCAGAGCACCAGCCAGGCGACCAGTACTGCATTGCCTTCCAGTATCCACACCATATTGCTCGCGGCGCGAGCTGCGGGTTTCTGGCTCCGTCGAGATCGTCCGTTGTCGGCGGCGTGCGGTCGGTGGCCGTGGTCAGGGGCAGTCACTGCGTTAGGAGATGGGTTTGCGGCAAACCGCCTACGATCACTCGCGACCCACCGGTGCCGGCGACGCGGTACCGCCATTCGCGAGGTGGGCGGTGTTGCCGATCGCCGCCGTGGTCGGGGTGGCGCACCTGGCTGTCAGTTTCGGCGGGGGGTACTGGTTCGACGAGGCGTATATGTTGGCCATCGGCCGCAATCACCTCGATTGGGGCTCGGCCGATCAGCCGCCGCTGACGCCGCTGCTGGCCGCGCTGATGGAGTGGATCGCTCCAGGATCGATCGTCGCGCTACGACTGCCCGCGGTCCTGTCCACCGCTGCCGCGGTGATCGTCGCGGCTCTCCTCGCCCGTGAGCTGGGCGGTGACCGCCGCGCGCAGGCACTGACCGCCGGCGCGCAGGCCACCGCATTGTGGGTGACCCTGGCTGGGCACTGGCTCACTCCCTACTCCCTTGAGCCTTTCCAGTGGCTGGTGCTGACCTGGTTGCTGGTCCGCTGGCTACGGCTGCGCGACGACCGGCTGCTGCTGGCCCTGGGCGTGGTGGCCGGAATAGCCGCCGAAACCAAGTTCCCCGTGCTGTTGCTGTGCGCGGTGCTGTTGCTCAGCGTGCTCGTACTCGGCCCGCGGGAGCTGCTGTACCGGCCGATGCTGTGGGCCGGAGCGGGGATCGGCGCGCTCATCGCGCTGCCGACCCTGCTGTGGCAGGCATTCAACGGCTGGCCCCAGCTGAGGATGGGTGCCGTGGTGGCCTCGGAGGCGCAGGCGCTGTACGGAGGCCGCCCCGGCGTC
>JBOHHD010000517.1:0-8591 GCA_050700515.1 Pseudonocardiaceae bacterium | reverse complement strand
GCGCAAGGAGGACCGCGACTTCTCACCCACCACCCGCTACCGGGACTATCCGCTCGCCACGGACCTGTTCCACTGGGAATCCCAGAACAGCACTTCCCGCGACTCAACCGCAGGACGCCGCTACCTGACGGGCGGCAGTCGGGTGCTGCTGTTCGTACGCGCAGCACGCAACGACGATCTGGGCTCTACGCCGTATCTGTGCTTGGGAGAAGCAACCCTGGTGGAGCACCGCGGCGAGCGCCCGATAGCGATCACCTGGCGACTGCACCGCTCGATGCCCCCCGAGGTACTTCAACAGGGCTTGGTCACCTCAGGTTGACCGGGCGCGCCACCAGGAGTTCCGCGCGCTAACGCCACCACGGGCGCAGTGGGACGTAGGAGCTACCGGTGTCGTCGGGGCGGACGGCGAGTACCTGGTGCAGTTGGATGCCGCCGCGCTCGAAGGCCAGCCGGGAGGCGGCCATGTACAGACCCCAGACCCGGGCGGTGGGCTCGCCGACCTCGGCGACGCATTCGTCCCAGTGCTCGACGAGGTTGACGCACCACCGTTGCAGCGTCAGCGCGTAGTGCTCCCGCAGGTTCTCGTCGTGGCGCACCTCGAAGCCGGCGTCCTGGATCCCGGTGACGACCTGGCTGATCGGCGCGAGCTCGCCGTCGGGGAACACGTAGCGGTCGATGAACGCGTCGGTCTGCGCCCGGCCGCGGGTGTCGCGGCGGGTGATGCAGTGGTTGAGCAGCCGTCCGCCGGGGCGCAGCTTGGCGCGCAGCAGCCCGAAATAGGACGGATAGGTGTGCACCCCGACGTGTTCGGTGAGCCCGATCGAGGACACCGCGTCGTAGTCCCGGCCCGGGGCGTCGCGGTAGTCCAGGTGGCGCACCCGCGCCAGCTCGCTCAGCCCCTCGGCCGCGATGGCCTCCTGCGCCCATTGGGCCTGCTCGGCGGACAGCGTGACGCCCAGCGCGCGCACGCCGCGGCGGGCGGCGTGGCGCACCATGCCCCCCCACCCGCAGCCGACGTCGAGCAGCCGCATTCCCGGCTCCAGCCCCAGCTTGTCGGCGATCAGCTCGTGCTTGCGCTCCTGGGCCTGCTCCAGGCTCGCCTCTGCGGAGTCGAAGACGGCGCAGGTGTAGGCCATCGAGGGGCCAAGGACCAGCTCGTAGAAGTGGTTGGACACGTCGTAGTGGTGGTGGATGGCTTCGGAGTCCCGGTGCCGGCTGTGCGCCAGCCCCTCCAGCACGCGACGCCACCGGGGCCGCGACTCCTGCGGCGGTGGCGGCACGGGGCGCAGCCGCTGCCAGCCCAGCGAGCGGGTGATCAGCGCCAGCTCGGCCAGGCTCGGGCGCTGGAAGCGCACCTCGTTGGCCAGTATCCGCAGCCCCTCGTACGGGTCGCCGGGGTGCACCCCCTCGACCTGCAGGTCACCGGCGATGTAGGCGCGTGCCATACCGAGATCACCCGGGGCGGTGGCCAGGTAGGTGGCGCCGCGTGAGGTGGCCAGGTGCACCTTGATCGCCGCGTCGGGGGAGCCGGTGGCACTGCCGTCGTAGGCGCTGAACCGGGCCGGAAACCCCCCGGGCGCCAGCAGTTCGATGATCTCGGCCAGGGACAGCAGGTCCCGGGGCGGGGAGGAAGCTGAGGGGTGAGCCATCGGAGTGGGGTGCCGGAAGGTTGTCATCGCCGTCGTACCGCCTTCGCGTACAGGTCCAGTAGCCGTCGGTCCGGGTCGTAACGCTCTTTGAGCGCGTTATAATGTACGCCGCCGTAGCGGATGTCGAAGTCGGCGCGCGAGTAGAAGGAATCCGAGTACAGCGACTTGTGCCCGTCCAGCTCGTCCACCCGCCGTTCGATGGCCCGGTTGGTATCGCCGTCGGTCCCGCCGGGAGCGATGGGAACCGTCGACCAGAAACCGGCATTGACGTAGTCGCGGCCGGGTTCGAGTGGATACAGCGGCCAGGAGCGCTCGCCGCGCAGCCGCACCGGGCACAGCCACACCGGGGTGATTCCGACGTGCTCGGCGAACCAGCGCAGGAATTCCGCGGTGCGCGCGATCGGGATCTCCACGTCCTGGATCACTGACTCCCGCCGGGGGCGGCCACGCCAGACCTCGCGGCGGTTCTCCAGGTCGAACCGCCGCGCGAGCGCGACGAGTTTCCAGTAGACGTCGCTGCGGCGCAACCGCGCGGGCCACAGTCGCCGCAGTACCGGGTGCTGGGCGCCGAAGGGCCGGGAGCACCAGAACCAGTCGGTGTCCCAGCGCCACAGGTAGTCATGCGTGGTCAGCACGTCCCGCTCGCGCTGGCGGATCGAGTGGTAGTAGATCTGCCGGTCGGTGTAGTCGCTGGAGGGACCGGCGTGCTCGTGGCCACTGCCCAGCGTCAGGTAGGCCTCGGTGGGGGAGAACATCACCCCGTCGAGATAGTCGACCTCCGCGCCCTCCCACTCCCGGGTCGCCATGATCTGTCCCACCGCGGCACACAGCGCGTCCAGATCGTCGAACCGGAGGTGGCGCAGCAGGACGTGGGAGCGCACCGGTTCCAGCTCGATGCGCAGCCGGGTGGCATAGCCGAGCGTGCCGTAGGAGTTGGGGAACCCGGCGAACAGCTCCGCGCCCGGGCGGGTGGTGACCACCTCGCCGTTGCCGGTGAGCACGTCGAGCTCCAGGACCGACTCGTGCGGCAACCCGTTGCGGAACGACGCCGATTCGATGCCCAGCCCGCTCACCGCGCCACCCAGGGTGATCGTCCGCAGCTGCGGGACGACCAGCGGGGTGAGCCGGTGCGGCAGTGTCGCGGCGACGAGGTCGGCGTAGGTGCACATGCCCGCGACGTCGGCGGTTCGCGCGACCGGGTCGACGTGCAGCACTCCGGTCAGGCCCGAGACGTCCAGGCCGGGTGTGCGGGTCGACGCCCGGGATCGGAACAGGTTCGAGGTACGTTTGGCCAGGCGTACCGGCATGCCCGCCGGGATTGCCCGGTAGCTGGCGCGAAGCCGCTCGACGGCGTCGCGATGCTGGTGTTCTGAATGGGGGACCTCCACGACGTCACGCTACGACCAACCGGGCTGTCCCCGCACCGCTGGCCTCGGTTGACGCGACTACCCTGGGCACGGCGGGTCTGTGGGGGCCCGAATTCGACCCGAGAGGAGCTGCGATGCAACCTGGTGGAGCACCCGATATGCAGCAAATTCTGCAGCAGGCTCAAATGATGCAGCAGCAGCTGATGAACGCGCAGGCGGAGCTGGCCGAGACCGAGGTCACCGGTCAGGCCGGCAACCATCTGGTCTCCGTGACGCTGAGTGGTTCCGGAGAGGTCCGCAGCGTGACGATCGATCCGAAGGTGGTCGATCCGGACGACGTGGAAACCCTTCAGGACCTCGTCGTAGGTGCGCTGGCTGACGCGAATCGGGAACTGTATGAGCTCACCCAGAAGAAGATGGGGCCGTTGGCCAGCGGGCTGGGTGAGGCCGGTGGGGGTCTCGGTCTGCCCGGGATGTGATCGGGTATGAGGGGGTCGTTCAGGACCTCATCGACGAGTTGGGTCGGCTTCCCGGGGTAGGGCCCAAGAGCGCGCAGCGGATGGCCTTTCATCTCCTGACGGCTGATCCGGCTGATGTCACCCGGTTGCAGGACGCCTTGGCGCGAGTCAGGGATGGCGTTGTCTTCTGCGCTGTCTGTGGCACGGTCTCGGAGAAAGAAAAGTGCCGGATCTGCTCGGATGAGCGCCGCGATCCGGCCCTGATCTGTGTGGTCGAGGAGCCCAAGGACGTGCTGGCGGTGGAGCGCACCCGCGAGTTCACCGGCCGCTACCACGTGCTGGGCGGTGCGCTCGATCCGCTCTCCGGTATCGGGCCCGATCAATTGCGCATTCGGGAGTTGCTGGCCCGTATCGGTGCCGCCGAGATCACCGAAGTGATCATCGCGACCGATCCGAACACCGAGGGCGAGGCGACCGCCACCTATCTGATCCGGATGCTGCGGGACTTCCCCGGTCTTTCGGTGACCCGGCTGGCCTCAGGTCTGCCGATGGGCGGTGATCTCGAATTCGCCGACGAGCTCACCCTCGGCCGTGCCCTGTCCGGCCGCCGCCCCGCCTGACCCCCCTGCGCGTGTCCGCCCCTCATGCACGCTGTGTCAGGCGCTGGTGCACGCTGGGTCGTCGGCATCATCGAAGTGAGGCTGGTGTCGTTGGGCACGTTCGACTATGTCGTGGTGGGCGGTGGCACAGCGGGAGCGGTGGTGGCCGCCCGGTTGTCCGAGGACCCGACGGTCACGGTGTGTCTGCTCGAAGCAGGACCGTCGGATACCGATGACGAGAACGTGTTGCGGCTGGACCGATGGATGCATCTGCTGGAGTCGGGCTACGACTGGGACTATCCCGTCGAGCCACAGGAACACGGCAACTCATTCGTGCGTCACGCCCGCGCCCGGGTGCTGGGAGGTTGCTCCTCGCACAATTCCTGCATCGCTTTCTGGGCACCCGCCGAGGACCTCGACGCCTGGAGCGCGCGGGGGTGCCCGGGATGGAGCGCCGCCGAGTGCTTCCCGCTGTTCGCCAGAATCGAGCACAATGACGCCGCCGGCGCGCATCACGGGCGAGACGGGCCGGTGCAGATCCGCACGATCTCCTCGACCGATCCCTGCGGCGTCGCGGTGTTGCAGGCGTGCGCGCAGGTGGGCATTCCCCGCGCGGCGTTCAATTCCGGTACCACCGTGCTGCGCGGCGCGAACTGGTTTCAGATCAACGCCCGCGCGGATGGGGCGCGCTGCTCGGCATCGGTGTCCTATCTGCATCCGGTTTCGTCGCGGCCCAACCTCGATGTCCGTACCGGGTTGTGGGCCAGGCGGCTGCTCTTCGCGGGCCGTCGCTGCACCGGCGTCGAATACCTCACCGATGATCTGGTGCGCACGGCGTCGGTGCTGGCCCGGCGTGAAGTCGTCGTCAGCTGCGGGGCCATCGAGACTCCGAAGCTGCTGATGCTCTCCGGCATCGGACCCGCCGAGCACCTGCGGGAGATGGGAATCGAAGTACTGCTGGACGCTCCGGGAGTCGGGGAGAACCTGCGGGATCATCCCGAATCCGTCGTGCAGTGGGACGCGGCCCGACCGATGGTGCGCCGGTCCACCCAGTTCTGGGAGATCGGGATCTTCACCACCACCGAGCAGCATCTGGACCGTCCCGATCTGATGTACCACTACGGCGCGATGCCCTTCGACCGCAACACCGTGCGCCACGGCTATCCCACCACCGATAACGGCTTCTGTCTCACTCCCAACGTCCCCCGAGCCCGCTCCACCGGAACCGTGCGGCTGCGTACCCGGGATTTCCGGGACAAGCCCCGGCTCGACCCGCGCTACCTCACCGACGAGTACGACCTGCGGGTGCTGCGCCACGGAGTGCGGCTGGCGCGCGACATCGCCGCCCAGCCCGCGCTGCGCCCCTGGGTTCGCCGGGAGCTCACCCCCGGCCCTGACGCCACGTCCGACGACGAGCTGACCGACTACATCAGAGCTACCCACAACACCGTCTATCACCCCTCCTGCACCGTCATGATGGGCCCCCAGAGCGATCCATTGGCCCCGTTGGACCCCCGACTGCGTGTCAAGGGCATCGCCGGATTACGCGTCGCCGACGGTTCCATAATGCCCACGCTACTCGTGGTCAACCCTGCTCTCACCACGATGATGATCGGTGAAAAATGCGCCGATCTGCTACGTGAAGACGCCCCGTAATCTTTGTGGCGTTAATATGGCAGCTCATATGGTTGGCCCTTCACCATTCGTTTGACACTCCGTTAGCGATGAGTGACACTTGAGGAGTAACGCCGCGTCCCAAAAGGGGGAGTCATGAGTTTACGAATGCTCTCGGTGGTGTATGACTCACTTGCCACTCCGGATCAACGTGACATCGGCGACGAGTGAGTGAGTGGGTGCATTCGTGTCACCGGAGACCATCGCCGCGCTTTTCACCGGGCTTACCGGCTTGGTGGCGGCGTTGGCCGCATACGCCGCCAACCGGGGTAGGCGTACGGCCGCCGACCTGGTAATCCTACGCCGCCGGGTGCGGCGTCTCGAACTGCTCTCCGCGGCCGCGGTGGGGCACATCTTCCAACTGGAACTCATCCTGGCGAGTCATGGGTTTCAGGTGCCGCCACGCCCGCCGTCGCTGGAGCAGTTCTACGCGCAGAACGGTGGCGATCCCGCTCCGGATGCCGAGGAGCGGCGGCGTCGCTGAGCTCGCTTTTACTGGCTCGCTTTCCCTTAGGGTGGCGAACTATGCAGGACTACACCCGCCCGACCTGTCGTTGGCCTGCCAGACTACCCAGGCTCGGAGTTGGACACTGATGGGTGAGGGCCCTGATCGACAGCTGTCGCCTACTCTCCGAGACGGACCGTGACCCGGAGGAGTGTGAAATGCCGTTCAGGACCCGCTTCCGCCGCAGACTGCCCGTGCTGGCGCTGGTCGGGATCGTCACCCTGTCCCTTGCCGCCTGCGCTCAGTCCCAGCGTGAGTCCGAGGGCACCGGGGCGGACCGGACCGGGGGCACCCTGACCTTCGGCGCCGCCGGCGCGCCCGACCTGTTCGACCCGTTCTACGCCGCCGACGGCGAGACGTTCCGGGTGTCCCGGCAGATCTTCGAGGGTCTGGTCGGATTCGCGCCGGGCACCTCCCAGGTCGAGCCCGAGCTGGCCACCGACTGGTCGTCCAGCGCCGATGGCCGAGCCTGGACGTTCACCCTGCGTACCGGAGTGAAGTTCCACGACGGCACCGACTTCAACGCCGAGGCGGTCTGCGCGAACTTCGAGCGGTGGTTCAACCAGACCGGCGCCGGGCAGAACCCGGCGCTGTCCTACTACTGGATCGAGAACTTCGGGGGTTTCGCCGATCGCGCGCAGCCGTCGCTCTACCAGTCGTGCACCGCGCAGGACAACGGCACCGCGGTGGTCCGGCTGACCCGCTCGACCGGCAAGTTCCCCGCGCTACTGGGCCTGCCGTCGTTCTCGATGCAGAGCCCGGCGGCGATGGCCCAGTACGAGGCCGACAACGTCGTGACCCAAGGTGACGCTTTTGCCTACCCCCCTTATGCCCGGGAGCACCCGACCGGCACCGGTTCCTTCGCCTTCGAAGGCTACGACCCGGCCAACGGCACCATCACCCTGCGGCGTTTCGACGGCTACTGGGGTCAGAGCGCCAAGCTGGACCGGCTGATCTTCCGGATCATTCCGGACGAGACGGCGCGGCGCCAAGCCTTGGAGGCGGGCGACATCGACGGATACGACCTGCCCAACCCGGCCGACTGGCAGCTGCTGCGTGACATCGGGTTCAACGTGCAGATCCGGGAACCGTTCAACATCCTGTACCTCGGTATCACCCAGAAGAACAACCCGGCGCTGCGGGATCTGCGGGTGCGCCAGGCCCTGGCCCACGCGATCGACCGGCAGACCCTGGTGTCGTCCGCGCTGTCCGAAGGCTCCGAGGTGGCCCGCGAGTTCTACCCCGACACCGTCGAGGGGTGGGCGCCGGACGTCATGGAGTACCCGTACGACCCGCAGCGGGCTCGCGATCTGCTCGCCGAGGCCGGGGCGTCGAACCTGACGGTGAACCTCTACTGGCCCACCGAGGTGAGCCGCCCCTACATGCCCGACCCGCAGAACATCTTCGGTGCCATCCGCGAGGACCTGCAGGCGGCAGGTATTACCGTCAACCCGGTGAGCAAGCCATGGAATGGTGGTTACCTCGACGACGTGGACAACGCCCGCGCCGATCTGTTCCTGCTCGGCTGGACCGGAGACTACAACTCGCCGGACAACTTCATCGGCACGTTCTTCGGCAGCCTGCAGAACCGGTTCTGGCTGGAGGCGGCCCCGTGGGGCGCACCGCTGGTGGACTCGCTGAAGGCCGCCGCGAGCGAGGCCGACGAGCCGACCAGGATCGGGCTGTATCAGGACATCAATCGCAGGCTGATGGCCGAGTACCTGCCCGCGGTCCCGATCTCGCATTCGCCCCCCGCGCTCGTGGTGAGCAGGTACGTGCAGGGTCTGGTGGCCAGCCCGCTCACCGCCGAGGAGTTCGGCCCGGTCAGCGTCGTGCGCTGAATGCTGCGCTACACCGTCCGGCGGTTCGGCCAACTTCTGCTGGTGGTGGTCGCGCTGTCGGTGCTGCTGTTCGCCTGGTTGCGGTCGCTGCCGGGCGGTCCGGTCACGGCGTTGCTGGGGGACCGCGCCACGGCGGAGAACAGGGCCGCCCTGGAGGCCGCATTCGGGCTGGACCAGTCCCTCCCGGTGCAGTACCTGCGCTTTCTGCACCGGGCGGTCACCGGGGACTTCGGGGTCTCCACCGGTGTGCAGCCGGGCGAGGCGGCGCTGTCGATCCTGCTGGCGCGCCTGCCCGGCACCATCGAACTGACCGCGGTGGCGATCGGGCTCGCCATCATCGCCGCCGTCCCGTTGGGCTATCTCGCGGCCCGGCGACGCGGCGGCTGGCTGGACAACACCAGCGTGATCGGTTCCCTGCTGGGCATCGCGGTACCGGTCTTCTTCCTGGCGTTTCTGCTGAAGTTCGTCTTCGCGGTGCGGCTGGGCTGGCTGCCGACC
>JBOHHD010000516.1:0-6578 GCA_050700515.1 Pseudonocardiaceae bacterium | reverse complement strand
CAGCCCACCTACCCGCCGTTCCGGGCCCCGTCGGCCCCCCGTGGAGGACCCGCCGCGCCGCGCCGCGCTGGACGCCTTGGCCGCGGTGCGCGAGCGCGACGCCTATGCCAACCTGGTCCTGCCCGGTCTGCTCGCCGAGCGGGGGATCAGCGGCCGGGATGCCGCGTTGGCCACCGAGCTGTGCTACGGCACCAGCCGAGCGCGGGGCTTGCTGGACGCAGTGCTGGCGGCCTGCGCGGACCGTCCGTTGTCGCAGGTGGATGGTGAGCTGCTGGATGCCTTGCGGCTGGGTAGTTACCAGTTGCTGCGGACCCGGGTGCCACCGCACGCCGCGGTCGCGGCCACCGTGGATCTGGTGCGGGCCGGCCGGGGCAGCGCCGCCGCGGGCTTCGTCAACGCCGTTCTGCGCAAGGTCGGCAAGCAAGACGAGCGGGCCTGGATCCAGGCGCTGGCGCCGGGACGCGACGAGGATCCGGTCGGCCATCTCGCGATGGCGTATTCGCATCCGAGATGGATCGCGCAGGCCTTCGCCGACGCGCTCGGTGACGACCATGACGAGTTGGCCGAGGCGCTCGCTGCCGACGACATCCGCCCGCTGGTGCACCTCGCGGCCCGTCCCGGTCGGATCGGAGCTGCCGAGCTGGCCATGCTGACCGGCGGGCGCTCCGCGCCCTACTCGCCATACGGGGTGCATCTCGTCGAGGGCGGCGACCCGGGTGAGCTGGCCGCGCTGCGTGATCACCGGGCCCACGTGCAGGACGAGGGCAGCCAGCTCGTCGCGCTCGCCTTGGCCGACGTACCGCTCGACGGTGCGGACACCCGTTGGCTGGATCTGTGTGCCGGTCCGGGAGGCAAGGCGGCGCTGCTGGGCGCGCTGGCGGCCACCCGGCAAGCGAGCCTGGAGGCCGTGGAGAAAGCCGAGCACCGAGCCCGTTTGGTCCTCCAGGCCTGCCAGGGACTGCCGGTGACGGTGCACGTCGCCGACGGACGGGACAGTGGGCTGCCCGAGCGAGCCTTCGATCGGGTCCTGGTGGATGTGCCGTGCACCGGGCTGGGAGCGCTTCGCCGCCGGCCCGAGGCCCGTTGGCGGCGGTCAGCCGAAGACGTCGCCGGGCTGGTCCGGTTGCAGCGGGAACTGCTCCTGGCCGCCTTGCGGTTGATCCGTCCCGGCGGTGTCGTGGCCTACGTGACGTGCTCGCCCCATCTGGACGAGACGGTGGGCGTGGTCACGGACGTGGTGCGGCGCACCGGCGCCGCCGAGCTCGACGCCAGGCTCTGCTTCCCCGGGGTGCCCGCCCTGGGCCCGGGACCTCACATACAGCTGTGGCCACACCGGCACGGCACCGACGCGATGTTCTGCGCCCTGCTGCGCCGTTGAGCAAGGGAAAGCCCAGCTGTGCTCAGTGCCGCTCGATGCGCTGTGCTGCCACGAACCAGGTGCCATCCAGCAGGATCTGCCCACCGATCTCGGTGGCGAGTTGCGCCGCGCTGAGATACCGCTTGTACACCCGGTGTCGGGAACTGTCGTTGAGTACCCGCTCCTGCCACTGTGCTGCGTCGATCCCCGGCCGTAGCGCAGAGTCGATCACAACCAGCTCGGCGGCCACCCGTCGGACCTCCGCGAGAAAGGCGTTCCGCTCCTCGCTCGGCAAGTGCCCGTAGAAGTGGCTCGTCAGGACCCGGTCGAAGCCGCCGTTGACAAATGGCAGCTCCAGCGCGTGTCCGACGAGCGAGACGCCTTCGGACAGCCGCTGCCGAGCCAGCGCAATCATCGCCCTGCTCTGATCGAGCCCCACAACGACGCCCCGCAAGTGTCGGGTCAGAAAGCCACTGCCACAGGCGACGTCGAGTGTGCGGGCCACCGGCAGTCGGCGCACCAGCTCGATCAGCCCGGCGACCTCCGCGGTCCATCCCGGCCGGTCTTGGTCTGCGAAGCGACCTCGGCTCTCGTACCATTCGTCGTACTCTGCGGCGCGCTTGTCGTAGTACCACGCCGTCTTCAGGTCCCGCGCAAAGGCCGGACTGGACTCCGTCACCGGCTCAGCTTCGCACTGACGCAGGCATCACTGGGCAACTTCGCTCATTGCGTGGCAGGCCAGTGTGGGAGTTCTTCTTGATTCGGCTGCGCGGGGGGCGCACCGAGGCGGTGACCGAGCGCGATACCGTGCCTCTCGTGGCACACCAGCCGATGATCGCGCCGTCCATCCTGTCCGCCGACTTCGCCCGGCTCGCGGAGGAGGCCAACGCGGTGCCGGGTGCGGATTGGTTGCACGTCGACGTGATGGACGCGCACTTCGTGCCCAACCTCACCTTGGGTCTTCCCGTGGTGCAGAGCTTGATGCGGTACACCGATATCCCGATGGACTGCCATCTCATGATCGACAATCCGGATCGGTGGGCGATCGGATACGCTGAAGCGGGATCCTACAACGTCACCGTGCATGCCGAGGCCGCCGAGGATCCGGTGAAGTTGGCCAGGGATCTGCGCGCGGCCGGGTCCAAAGCCGGCCTTTCGATCAAGCCGAAGACTCCGCTGGAGCCCTGGGTGGAGGTGCTGCGGCACTATGACACGTTGCTGGTGATGAGTGTGGAGCCCGGTTTCGGGGGGCAGTCGTTCATCCCCGAGGTGCTGGACAAGGTGCGCACCGCCCGGCGGTTGGTGGACACCGGGCACCTCACCGTGCTGGTGGAGATCGACGGGGGAATCAACGCCGACACCATCGAGGCCGCCGCGGAGGCCGGGGTGGACTGTTTCGTCGCCGGCTCGGCGGTGTACGGGGCCGACGACCCGCAGCGGGCCATGGAGTCACTACGGGCTCAGGCCCGGGCGTGCGGGGGCCGGTGAGAAGCACCGCCGGAGGAGGGCTGGGTTGTGTTCACCGGCATTGTGGAGGAACTCGGAGAGCTCGTCGGGCGGGATGAACGGCGGGACGCGGCGCGTTTCGCCGTGCGCGGTCCACTGGTCAGCTCCGACGCGCGGCCCGGCGACTCGATAGCCGTCAACGGGGTGTGCCTGACCGTGGTCGACCTCGACGCTGACGTATTCACCGCCGATGTGATCGGTGAGACACTACGTCGCTCCAGCCTCGGCCCGGCTCGGATCGGGGACCGGCTGAACCTGGAGCGAGCGGCGAAGCTGGGGGACCGGCTCGGCGGGCACCTGGTGCAGGGTCACGTCGACGGAACCGGGACCGTGCTGTCCCGCACCGCGCCCCACGAATCCTCCCCGTGGGAGCTGGTCCGGATCGAGATGCCCCCCGCCCTGGCCCGCTATGTGGTGGAGAAGGGATCGATCACCGTCGACGGAGTTTCGCTCACAGTGATCGAAGCAGGTATCAGCAGCTTCTCTCTGGGACTCATTCCCACGACACAACAACTGACCACCCTGGGTTTGCGACATCCTGGCGAGCTGGTGAACCTTGAGGTCGATGTGATCGCGAAGTATGTCGAGCGGTTGGCCTCGTCACTGTTGGGAGTACATCGTGCTCCTGGCAGCGCGGGCTTGAGGGATGATGCGAGGGAGGAGGGCCGATGAGTGAAAGCGCCTTCGCCGGCATCGATCGGGCGGTGGCCGAGGTGGCCAACGGACGCCCGGTGGTGGTGGTGGACGATGAGGAGCGGGAGAACGAGGGCGACCTGATCTTCGCGGCATCGTGGGCTACTCCGGAGCTGCTGGCGTTCACGGTGCGCTACACCTCGGGATACATCTGCGTGGCGCTCACCGGGGAGGACTGCGATCGGCTGGATCTGCCGCCGATGTACCACACCAACCAGGACAAAAGGGGCACCGCATACACCGTCACGGTGGACGCGCGTGAAGGGATCACCACGGGGATCTCGGCGGTGGACCGGGCCCACACCATCCGAATGCTGGCTGATCCGGACGCCAAGTCGGTGGATTTCGTGCGCCCGGGGCACGTGGTGCCGCTACGGGCCAAGGAAGGCGGCGTGCTCCGGCGCCCTGGACACACCGAAGCCAGCGTGGACCTGGCCCGGATGGCCGGCTTGCCGCCCGCCGGAGTGCTCTGCGAGATCGTCTCTGCCAAAGAAACCGGCGAGATGGCCCGCCGTGACGAGCTGGAGGTCTTCGCCGCTGAGCACGACTTGGCGATGATCACTATCGCGGATCTCATCGCCTATCGGCGGCGGTTCGAGAAGCAGGTCGAGCGGGTGGCGCAGGCCCGCATCCCCACCGTGCACGGGCAGTTCACCGCCATCGGGTTCGACTCGGTGCTCGACGGCGTCGAACACATCGCGTTGGTCGCCGGGGAGATCGGCGACGGCACTGACGTGCTGGTCCGGGTGCACTCGGAATGCCTGACCGGTGACGTGTTGGGCTCGCTGCGGTGTGACTGCGGCCCACAGTTGGATGCCGCGTTGGCCGCCGTCGCCGCCGAGGGCCGAGGGGTGGTGCTCTACGTGCGTGGTCACGAGGGCCGTGGTATCGGGCTGATGCACAAGCTGCAGGCCTACCAACTACAGGATGCCGGCGCCGACACCGTCGATGCCAACCTTGCGCTGGGCATGCCCGCCGACGCCCGTGACTACGGCACCGGGGCGCAGATCCTGGCTGATCTCGGGGTGCGCTCCATGCGGTTGCTCACCAACAACCCCGCCAAACGAGCCGGCCTGGAGGGCTACGGTCTGACCATCACCGGACGAGTGCCGCTGCCCATCCGGCCGAACCCGGAGAACCTGCACTATCTGCGCACCAAACGGGACCGGATGGGCCACGACCTGGTCGGCCTCGGTCCCATCGGTCTGGATCCCCTTGGTCTGGCTTCTGTCGGTCTGAGTTCAGTTGATCTGGCTTCTGTCGAGTTGGATTCCTTTGGCCTGGACTCCACCGGGCGCGTGCGGCCATGAGCGGAAGCGGCCAGCCCGTGTTGGACGTGCCCCGCTGCGGGGAGCTGCGCCTTGGCATCGCGGCCACCCGATGGCACGAGCGGATCACCTCCGCCCTGCTGCAACGGGCAGGGGTGGCGGCGGCGGAGGCGGGCATCACCGAACCGACAGTGGTGCGGGTGCCCGGCGCCGTCGAGTTACCGGTGGTGTGTCAAGAGCTGGCCCGCCACCACGATGCCGTCCTCGCTCTCGGCGTGGTGATCCGCGGCGGTACTCCGCACTTCGAGTACGTCTGTGACGCGGTCACCACCGGCCTGGCCAGGGTGGCCCTGGACGAGAAGACCGCGGTAGGCAACGGGGTGCTCACCTGCGATACCGAGGAGCAGGCCCTGGACCGTTGTGGCCTGCCCGCTTCGGCTGAGGACAAGGGTTTCCAGGCCTGTGTCGCCGCGCTCCAGACGGCCCTGGTACTACGCGGCCTGCGCCGAGCCCCCTTGCGATGACCACTCCGGTAGTCGATGTCCGACCACGCAAGGCCCGTCGGGTGGCCGTCGCTTCGGCTGTGCTGCTGATCGTGGTGTTCACCGTCATCGCAGTACTGCTGCGGCGCACACCGACCGGTGTCTATTTTCGGATCTCCGACCAGGTGGCCATGGTGGTGCTGGGATTGCTGCTCGCCGGTGCTGTCCTGCTGTTCGCCCGGCCCCGGGTGCGGGCTGGTGCCGAGGGGGTCGAGGTGCGCAACCTGCTCGGTACCCGCACGCTGCCCTGGGAACTGGTACTCCGGGTGTCCTTCCCCGATGGCGCCCCGTGGGCGCGATTGGAACTTCCCGACGACGAGTACATCGCGGTGATGGCGATTCAGGCCGCCGATGGCCGGCGCGCTGTGGAGGCGATCCGCGCCCTGCGCGCGGTGCACGCCCAGCACACCGGGCGACCGCGCCGAAGTTGATGGGCCAACGTTGATGGTCGGGCATTCAATCGGGTGGTACGAGCGAACGGTACGGTGATAAAGATGCCTGTACCTCCTGGAGACGACGAACATGTCTCCGCCGTCCGGTCTGCTGCGGCGGCTGCCGTGGCACTCATGGCCGAAGGGCAGGCCCAACGTGCTTTCGACTCGATGATGAGCTTCTTGCACGATTCCGAACGATCCCCCAACAGCCTTGAGTCCTTGCTGACGGTCCTCTGCGAGGGCTCCGCCACGATGGCCAGCACGCTGGGTGTCTTCGTGGGCAGCATGGAGCCGGTCATGATCGGCGTACTCGACGATGACCTGCGTCCGATGAGCATCGACCAGGCGGCGCCCGTGGAGCGCACGTTCGTGCGGGCGTTGCTCGCCGAAATCCATGGTGACCGGGAGGCGACGCTCAACCAGATCCAACTCGCGTTCGCCACCGTCGACCCACAGCAGGTTTCCGATCTGATGATGCGGACCCTGGCCGGAACCGCCGCGCTCGTCCAGGCGTGCTCCCAGAACGACCTGCCGGTACCGGACTGGTTGACGAATTCTTCCTAAGTATCGTCGGCCACACCTCGGGTGCCCACCAGGTATGCAGTAGGGCAGTAGGCAAGCATTGCGGTGCGGCACGAGTCAGCGCGGGCGGCGCAACCCAGCTCGAGTGACCATGACGAGCCGGCGGGCTGCGGCCTTGGACGGCAGGGTGCTGGCTGTGGTGAGCGCGTGGATGTGCCCCAGGCCTTCCCTTTCTCGCTGGTTGGGTTGGTTCTAG
>JBOHHD010000515.1:0-5764 GCA_050700515.1 Pseudonocardiaceae bacterium | reverse complement strand
CCAGGTGATCGAGGGCTTCCACGGCGTGCCCTACACCGCACCGCTGGGACGCACCCGGGAGCTGGTGGAGATCTGCCGCCAGGTGTGGCGCCGGGAGCGGCTGGATTTCCAGGGCAGGCACTATCGGATCCCGCTGCCTGCTGAGCGCGGGACCGGGCTGGGCAAGCCGTTGAAGCTCATCAATCACCCGGTGCGGGAACGGATCCCGATCGTGATCGCCGCGATCGGACCGAAGAACGTGGCGATGACAGCCGAGATCGCGGAGGGCTGGGAACCGATGTTCTTCCTGCCCGAGTCGGTCGCCGAGGTCTGGGGCGACTCGCTGGCCGAGGGTCTGGCCAAACGCGACCCGTCGCTAGGTGATCTCGACGTCGTGGTTGCGGCCCCGCTGGCCATCACCGAAGATCGCCATACCGCCGCCGCATTGCTTGACGCCATCCGCCCCATGCTTGCTCTCTACATCGGCGGAATGGGGGCGAAGGGGCACAACTTTTATCACAACCTGGTCTGCCGCTACGGGTTCGAGGCACAAGCCGACACCATCCAGAACCTCTACCGGGCAGGCAAGAAAGAGGCCGCGGCCGCGGCGGTGCCCGACGACCTGGTTCGCCGGACCTCGCTGATCGGTCCCGCTGGGTATGTCCACGAGCGGCTGTCCGCGCTGCGGGCAGCCGGCGCCACCACACTGAACGTCACTCCCATGGCGGAATCGGTCGACGAGCGGGTTGCGCTCATCGGCCGAATCCGAGATCTCGCAGGCGGCTTGTAGACCCCCGGAGCTGCTCAAGCCCCGAGTTGGACGACGCTCATGGCTTCGGCATTACGGCGCCTCGGCCGGCTCGGTCTGCTCGGTCTGCTCGGTCGTTTCGACCGGCGGTTCGGTGGTGGTGGTAGTCGGTGGTGGTGGTTCGGTGGTGGTGGTAGTCGGTGGTGGTGGCTGAGTGGTAGTAGTCGGTGGTGGTGGCTGCTGCGTGGTGGTGGTGACCGGGGGTGGTCGCTCAGTGGTGGCGGCCGGCGGTGGTGGCGATGATGCATTTGCCGCCGGGGGAGGGGGAGCGGGAGTGGTCGCCCGCCCGCCCTGCGTTCCGGTGGCGGCGGGTGCTGACGGACTGGGAGCACCGGCCGGCTCCTGGGATGAGGTCTGCTCTTCGTTGCCGCCGCGAGACTGGAGACTACCGGCGACGGGGTTGACCTTGTCGGGATCCGCGGGGATCGGTGCCGAGGTCGTCGGCGCGTCATCCAATGCCCCCGTGGGTGAGGCGGATGTCTGTGAGGTCAACAGGGCACCGGCGATCAATCCCACCGCGACGACGCTGAACACGACGCCCGCGAGCAGCCGATTGCGCAGTGGCCCGATCCTTGCCGCGAACTCCTGGTCTCTGTCGGCCTGCCGCTGGGTGGGCAGAGTCGGCGGACGATCCGGTGCCTGATCCGGCAGGTGCCCGCGGTGGCTCTGGAGGTCTACTTCGGGCTCGACCGGCTGCGGCGGGGCCGCGATGGCGGTCATGGTGGCCGGTTCCGGTTGGGGAGCCATCGACAGGGCGGCGCCGAGCGCGATCGTGGTCTTGGGGTCGGCGTCCACCACGACGGGGCAGCCCAGCCGGGCAGAGACCAGCTGCGACACCAGGGGCACCCGGGACGACCCGCCGACGAGCAGCACCGCACCGAGGTCGGCGCTGGTGAGCCCGGCCGAGCTGATGGCACGCGACAGCGAGTCGACGGTGTCCTCGAGAGCCGGTCGGATCATCTCCTCGAACTCGCTGCGTACCAGGCGAACCTGGGCGTTCACCCCCGGCAGCAACACGGAGATGGAGACCTCGGTGTCCGACGACAGTGCTTCCTTGGCCTCGGTGCACTCCCGGCGCAGCCGAGCCAGCCCGCTGAGGACATTCGGGTCCTCGACGTCGAGTCCGTCCAGTTGGTCGCCGAGACTGGCCTGCACATGCGTGAACACGGCCTCGTCGAAGTCCGCGCCCCCGAGCTGTTCGATGCCGTCAGCCGAGCCCAGCAGGGTGAACGAACCGGCACCGGTCTTACGCACCACGGCCGCGTCGAAGGTGCCACCGCCCAGGTCGTACACCGCGATCGTGGTGCCCACCTCGACCCGTGCCTGCGCGGCGTAACTGACCGCGGCAGCCTCCGGCTCGGCCAGGAAGGTGAGGTTATCCAGACCGCTGGTGGTCAGGGCGGTGCGCAAGAGCTCCTTCTTGAACGGTCCCCAACCGGCCGGATGAGTGATCGCGATCTGCTTCGGTGCCGCACCTTCGCGATCGATGACCTGCTTGACGACCCAGCGGACCATCGTGGCGGCCAGATCATGCGCGGCATAGGGCTGACCACCGACGAACAGTGGTGTGTCGTCGCCGATCCGGCGCTTGAACTCCCGGACCACGCGGTCCGGGTCGGTCACCGAGCGCCGCTCGGCGGCCTCACCGACGACGACGGATTCGTCCGCACCCAGAAAAAGTACCGAAGATACCGAGGACATTCTGCGTCCCAGCGGCACCACTTCAGTGGACTGCTGGTTACCGTCAAGCCGCCAGATGGCCGCCGCCGTGTAGCTCGTCCCGACATCAACACCCAGTGCATAGCTCACCGACGGCACCTCTCGCTCCGTTGCTTCACTCAGTTTCTCGGATCTTCACGGTCGGATGTTAGCTTCGAGCGCGTACGAAGTACGGATGGTCACAGCCAACGCGCTGAGGCACGGCATCCGGCCACCACCGTGACGATCAGAGTTGCCCGTCACCGATTCCGACGACCGAACGGGTGACCGGCTGAGCGGGCCGGGCATAGCAGGCGGCGTGGTAGAAGCCGTCGCGCCAGCCCCAGTTCGGGTCGTCGGTGTAGACCTCGACCTGGAGCTTGATGTCCTCTCGGGCGCCGCCGAGTAGTGGAGTGAAGATGCTCTCGCACATGCGATCCAGCACGTCCCAGTCCTCCTGCGGCGAGGTGGCGGAGTCGAGCCGACCCAGAAACGCCTGGTTCAGGTCTGGCGCGGTCCCGTTGAGGAACTGGATGAGGTTGAGGTGGCCCAGATATTCCCGATCGTGCGGCTGGTCGCACGATACCCGCAGCTCGCCCTGATCGAGCGTGGGACTCGTCGCGCAGTCACGCACCTGCAGCGGGACCTGTGCCCCGGGCTGGACCAGCGTGTCCAACACCCGGCGGTCCAGCACAGTCGGTTGCTCACCGCCGGTACCCGAACGGCCGAATACCTGATAGCAGATCACTGCCTTGTTCTGGTCCTCGCCGTCCCACTCGCTGGGTGGAGTGGCTTCCAGCGCCATGTCGCCATAGATCGCGGGCAGAACCACGGCATCGGGGGCCAGTGACTCACCCAGACCGCCGAACCCGGTGTAGTTCGACCACTCGGGCTCGCAGAAGTCGCCCATCAGCGCCAGGTACTGCCCGCGGGCGGGGTTGGCGTTTTCCTGCAGTTCCTCGCGGCGGTACTGACCGAGAGGAGTGTCGCTCACGTCCTTCACGGCGAAGACCTCGACAGTGTGCGGCTCATCGCAGGGCACCTCAGTGCCCCAGCCGAAGGCTGCCGCGGATCCGGTGCTGAAGCAGTCGCCGGTCTGGACGTCCCCAGGGTCGTACCCGCACGCAGAATTGAGTGGGCCGACGGCGACCAGCGCTGCCAGCAAGAAGGCCGTTCTTCGCATCGGCGGGCAGCGTACGCCCCGTCCCCCGATCTCAGCCCGGTACCCAGCTCAGCCCACTACCCAGGCGTGTTCACCGTCCTGGGTATCGAGCCAGAGGCGTTGGTGGCCAGAGGTGACGGTCAACCTGTTCGCTCTGTACCACAACCCCGAAAGTGGTGCCGGCCATTGTGGACAGGCTCGGGTGGCCGTGGCACGGTGAGGCGGTGAACGACTTGAATGCCACCTCGGCCGCCTTGCTGGGCCTGCTCCACGAGGGCCCGATGACCGGGGGGCAACTGGTAACGCTCGCCGGGCAGCGGTTCGGGTCTTTCTTCAGTGTCACCCGCAGCCAGGTCTACCGGGAGCTTCCCGTGCTCACCGAGGCCGGCCTGCTGCGGCTCGGCGAGCAGGGGCCTCGATCCAGCCAGCAGTACGCCATCACCCCGGCCGGCAAGCGCTCGTTCAAGTCCTGGCTGAACTCCGCGACGGGATCGGACCACCTACGCAGCCCACTGATCCTGCGCCTCGTGCACGCCGGCAAGCTCACTGCCAAGCAGCGCGCCACGCTGGTCAGCAACGCCAGAGCCGCCTACGTCGCTCAGCTCGAACAGGCCAGAGCCGAGACCGAGGCCGCCATCGATCCGTACCTGAAGGCCGCGGCCGACTTCACCGCGGCGCATCGGCGCGCGGTGCTCACCCTGCTGGATGCCATCCCGACGGATTGAGCCCACGGGGGCGACTACCCTGGTTCGTCGTGGACGCCGATCTAGCTACTGACCTCAAAGACTTGGCGGGCACTTTGGCCGGGATCGAGGCCGTGCTGGACGTCGACCGGATCCGTGCCCAGGTCGCCGAGTTGGAGAACGAAGCCGCCCGTCCGGACCTGTGGGACGACGTCGAGCACGCCCAGCAGGTCAACAGCAAACTCGCGCACAAACAGGGTGACCTGCGGCGGGTGGTCGGTCTGCGGCAGCGGCTGGACGACGTGGAGGTTCTCTACGAGCTCGCCGAGGAGGGTGCCGACGAGGCCGCCCGCAGTGAAGCCGAGGCCGAACACAAGCGATTGCGTCAGGAGATCGCCTCGTTGGAGATCCGGACCCTGCTCTCGGGCGAGTACGACGAGCGAGACGCTCTGGTGACGATCCGTTCGGAGGCCGGTGGGGTGGACGCCGCGGACTTCGCCGAGATGCTGATGCGGATGTACCTGCGCTGGGCTGAGCGGCACAGCTACCCCACCGAGGTCTACGACACCTCCTTCGCGGAGGAGGCCGGGATCAAATCAGCCACCTTCGTGGTCAAATGCCCTTTCGCCTACGGCACGCTGTCGGTGGAACAGGGCACTCATCGGCTGGTCCGGATCTCGCCGTTCGACAACCAGGGCCGCCGCCAGACCTCGTTCGCGGGTGTCGAGGTACTGCCCGTCACCGAAACCACTGACCATGTCGACATCCCGGACGGCGAAATCCGGATCGACGTCTTCCGGTCCTCCGGACCGGGTGGGCAGAGCGTGAACACCACCGACTCCGCGGTGCGCATCACCCACCTGCCCACCGCCATCGTGGTGTCCTGCCAGAACGAGAAGTCGCAGATCCAGAACCGTGCCGCGGCCATGCGGGTGTTGCAGTCCCGGCTGCTGGAGCGCAAACGCCTGGAGCGCCAGGCGGAGCTGGACGCGCTCAAGGGCGAGGGCAGCTCCTGGGGCAACCAGATGCGTTCCTACGTGCTGCATCCCTATCAGATGGTCAAGGATCTGCGAACCGAGCACGAGGTGGGCAATCCGGCCGCGGTGCTCGACGGCGACATCGACGGCTTCCTGGAGTCCGGTATCCGCTGGCGCCGCCAGCAACAGACTTCGGCAGGCAGCTGAGTCGGCTCGGGCGGCGCGCTGGCCGGAACACGCGGTGGCGTACGATCCAGCGGCACAATTGTTAGTCAACTGTCGGCTAAGACCCTGAAAGAAGAGCGAATGACCTCGCCAAGACTCAGAATCGCCATGATCGCGCCACCATGGTTTGAGATTCCACCAAAGGGTTATGGTGGTATCGAGCTGGTGTGCGCCACTTTGACCAACGCGCTGGTCAAGCGTGGCCACGATGTCACTATCATCAGTGCAGGAG
>JBOHHD010000514.1:0-10111 GCA_050700515.1 Pseudonocardiaceae bacterium | reverse complement strand
CGCCTCGTCCAGCGGAACGGAGAACTCGCCGGCCGGGGCCACCGGGTCCATCGCGGCCATCGCCAGGGCCAGCCGGGGCGGCAGCTCGGTCGGGGTGGCGCCCATCTCGCTGTCGTCGGCATACAGGTCGTCGGCGGCCCACCACGCCGCGTTGAGCTGCGCGGCGATCAGCAGGCGGTCGGGATCATCGGTATCGGTGTGGGTAAGCATCGCCAGCCGGCCGAACCCGGCCCGGCGCATCAGATCGGCCTGCTCATCGGTGAAGCCGCAGTCCTTGGCCCAGACCACCAGCCGGTCGTCCACCTCGGCGGCCAGCACGTCGTCCACCCGCTCGACCACCGGGACGTACAGCGGCGGGGCCGTGCCGTTCCCCCAAGGGCGTTCCACGTACGCGGGGTCAGGGCCGCCGGCCAGGGCGAGTTCCCGCGCGAGGCGGGCAATCGAGGTGCCCAACCCCGAGGGGCCGGCCCAAGCCACGGCGGCCAGCGCGTTTTCCGGATCCGGCGGGATCGGGCAGTCGCGGTGCTGCGGCGGGTCGATCAGGGGGGTCGCCTCGGTGGTGGGAATGATGTCCGTCATCCGGACAACTCCTCATAGTCTCGCAGTGCTCGGGCATTGGGTACGTGAATAAGCGGGTCTACTTTAACCTGGCAGGCTGCCGCCGGAAAGGACATCTAATAATAACCAGGGCTGGCCTCCCACGACGCTCAGTGGTCGCGGTGGGTCGCAAGTCGAGCGAGTGCGTCCAGCTCTTCGGCGGCTCGTGCCCTCGGACCGGCTGCCTGCAGCTCGCGCATTGCCTGCGCAAGCAGGTCGTCGATCTGGGTCTGGCTCCACGCGCGTCCGCCCGCAATCTCGATCAGTTTTGCGGCGTGGTCCAGATCGGTGCCGAATAGCGGATCGCCACAGTGGTAGATCGCGGCCAGTTCATGACCGGCCGGTGTATTCGAGGTCAGAGCGGCCACTACCGGAAGGGACTTTTTACGGCAACGCAGGTCCGAGTAGACCGGCTTGCCGGTCACCGCCGGATCCCCCCAGATCCCCAAAAGATCGTCCACGTGCTGAAAAGCCAAGCCCAAATGCGCACCGAAACCGTCCAGGTATTCGACCTGAGCCGGGCTGCCACCTCCGAAAAAGGCCCCCACAGCGCAGGCGCGCCCCATCAAAGCGCCGGTTTTTCGTTTGGCCATGCTCAGGCATTCGGCCAGTTCGATCTGGGTGCGTTGTTCGAAGGTCAGGTCTGCGCTCTGGCCGTCCACGAGGGTTTGCACCGCAGCGGCGAGCATCCGGGTCCCCTCTGCGGCGGCCGGGTGCCCGCTGGCGGCGAGCACATCAAAGGCCAACGTCAGCAACGCGTCACCAGCGAGGATCGCCGCGTTGGGACCGAAGGCGCGCCACGCCGTGCGACGGTGGCGGCGGGTCTCGTCACCATCCAGCACGTCGTCGTGCAGCAGCGAGTGACTGTGCACCAGTTCCACCGCGACGGCCGCCGGCACCGCGGCGGCCGGGCGCGCCCCGACGGCCTGCGCGCTGAGCAGTACCAGCGTGGGCCGGATCGCTTTGCCCCCATTGGCTGCTTGGGGATGGCCATGTTCGTTCCACCAGCCAAAGTGGTAGCCGGCGATACGCCGCATCGACGGGCGCAGTGCGTCGACCGCCGCGCGTAGGGCGGGTTCGACAGTGGTGCGGCTCCATGCGAGCACCTCGCGCGCCGACCGAGCCTCGGTCTTCACGTCAATAGTAGTCATGATTCTCTCCCCCCTAGTATCGGTCTATTTCGACGTCTTCGAGGATGCCGAGCGCGTCGGGAACCAGGATGGCTGCGGAGTAATAGGTGCTGACCAGATAAGAGATGATGGCCTTGTCATTGATGTCCATGAAGCGGACGTTCAGTCCGGGCTGGACTTCATCGGGAATTCCGGTCTGATGCAGGCCGATCACACCTTCGTCCGCCACACCGGTGCGGAGCGCAAGTATGGAGCTGGTACGGGTCTTGGTGATGGGAATCTTGTCGCAGGGGAACATCGGCACCCCGCGCCATGCTGTCATCGGGCGGCCGTCGACGTCGGCGAGCTGGGGATAGACGCCTCGGTGGTTGCATTCTCGACCGAAGGCGGCGATGGCACGGGGATGGGCTAGAAAGAATTTCGTTTTTCTCCTTCGGGTGAGCAGTTCGTCGAGATCGTCGGGGGTGGGTGGTCCGGTACGAGTGCTGATGCGCTGTTTGAAGTCGGCGTTGTACAGGAGCCCGAACTCGCGGTTGTTCACCAGTTCATGTTCCTGTCTTTCCCGCAGCGCCTCGATGGTCAGCCGCAGCTGCTGCTCGACCTGATTCATCGGATTGTTGTACAGATCCGCTACCCGGGTGTGCACCCGCAATATGGTCTGCGCCACGCTGAGCTCATACTCCCGAGGAGAGGTCTCGTAATCGGCGAAAGCCGCCGCCAGCTCCGGTTCTCCCGCATGGCCCGAGGTTAGCTCGATGGCGGCTTCGCCGTGTTTATTCTGTGGTTTTTGGGCAGTGGCACGGAACCGCGCGAGGTGATCCCGCAGCGTCGCGGACTGCTCGAGGGTCTCCTCGAACACCTGCTGGGGCAGCGTCAGTACCGTGCAGGCGGTTACCGCCCGAACGCTGTAGCCCCAGGTGTCCTGGGACTCCACCAGCTCTCGATCACCGAAGTAGTCCCCGTCGACCAGCAGATCCAGCACCGCCGGTTCACCGAACTTCCCAGGGCCGATCTTATGAACCTTGCCATGGACGACGAGCACCAGTTGATCAGCTGGCTGGCCCCCCTCCACGATCATGCTCCCGGCGGCGAATTCCTGCTGCACGAATCGGTCTGCCAACGCGCCCAGCACCTCGGTGTCAGCAAAATCCCGCAGTATCGATAGCTCACCCAGCTCGCCGGGAATGACCCGCACCTCGGCCCCTACCGTGGTGAAGGTCACTCGCCCGTCACCCACCAGGTAGGTCAAGCGACGGTTTACCCGATACGTTCCACCTGAGGCTTCCACCCAGGGCAGCATGCGCAACAGCCACCGCGGTGTGATCTCCTGCATTTGTGGCACGGACTTGGTCGTCGTCGCCAGTGTACGAGCTGCGGTAGTGCTCAGACTTAACCGTGACTGATCGGTGACATCGAAGTTCGGATCTGTCATGGTCACCATGCACCTCACCAATTCTCGATATAGTCTGATATCGATTTTCTGCGGAGAGTGTCCGCAGGGGGGACTGGGTGATTCAGATCCGATCTGCGACGATAAGCAGATAATGGAAGCTGCCCTCGCGGTACGCGGTCAGGAATGGGTCCTCGATCCCTGTGGCAACCGAGGACTTCGCCCGCAGCTCCCAGTACGGTATGGTTTGGGCGGTCAGATCGACGACGTTGATCGGGACAAGATTGTTGACCGCCAGCGCTTTGAAATAGTCGCTCCGGGGGTGGATATTGCAGATGTAGTGTTCGTCGATCCGACTGACCGCCTTGGACCGGCCGCCGGTCACGTCGTTATAGCAGCCGGTGATGCAGACGTAGCGGCCCCCGTACTCCAGTACTCGGGAGAATTCTTCGAACAGCTGGAACAGGTCCACATACATGGTGGTCTCGTTGGTCCAGACGCCCCGGCACGATCCCTTCTCGAAATCGGTGTCCAACATGTTGCAGAAGTGGAACTTCACTTGATCGGCCACGCCCCATTCCTCGGCCTGGTTGTTGGCGAACCCGACCTGGTATTCTGAGATCGTGACGCCGTCCACCTGGCAGCCGAAACGCTGGTAGGCCATGAAACTGGTACCTCCCCGGCCGGAACCGGCGTCCAACAGGCGGTCATCAGGTGAGATGTCGCCGAGTTGGTCGAGCAGTAGATTTGCCTGTGCTGTCTCCAGCCGGTGCATTTCCTTGATGATCCGATCGTCCCGAGTGCTCTCCGGTCCGTCTAGGACGGACGGATCGTACTCGCCGATCCCGTAGTGATGATGGTATAGGCCATCGATATCACCGAGCCGCAGATTGACCGGATCCTGCTGGTTGGTGTTCCAATACGCCGCGACAGATTTCTGATAGGCGGTGTGAAGTACGTTGGTGTTGGTAGAGGTGGTGCTGGTCATGGTGGACCTCCTTTTGCTTGCCGGCCCGAGCGGTAGTTGAGGCTGCCGTTCGGGCCAGGATCGGAATGAACCGATCACTCGGAGCTCTCGTGGTGGTAACGCTTGGTGTGGTGCTGTGCCATTCCTGCCAGCTCATGGTCGGCTGCGGGCTCGGTCACACCAGACAGCACGGACACCGCTTCTCCTTCCTAGCTTTCCCGTCTGATTTCGACGTTTTCGAGGATCCCAAGTGCGTCGGGAATCAAAACTGCCGTAGAGTAGTAGGCGCTGACGAGGTAGGAGGCGATGGCTTTTTCGTTGATACCCATGTAGCGGACGTTCAGTCCGGGCTGGACCTCGTCGGGAAGGCCGGTTTGATGCAGACCGATGACCCCTTGTTTCTCTATACCGGTACGGAACAGCAGTATTGAGCTGGTTTGCGTATCGGTGATGGGAATCTTGCCACAGGGAAGGACAGGTATACCGCGCCAGGCGGGAACCATGTGTCCACCAAGGTCGATGCTTTGAGGGTATATTCCCCGCCTGTTGCATTCCCGGCCGAAAGCGGCGATGGTGCGCGGATGGGCCAGGAAAACGTCCGGCTCCTTCCATACCGTGGCCAGTAGTTCGTCAAGGTCGTCCGGGGTGGGGGGGCCGGTACGAGTGCTGATGCGCTGGGCGAGGTCGGCATTGTGCAGCAACCCGAACTCGCGGTTGTTCATCATCTCGTATTCCTGACGTTCCCGCAGCGCCTCGATGGTCAGCCGCAGCTGTTCTTGGAACTGGTTCATCGGGTTGTTGTACAGATCCGACACCCGGGTGTGCACCCGCAGCACGGTCTGTGCCGCACTGAGCTCGTATTCGCGAGGGGCGAGCTCGTAGTCCACGAACGTGCTCGTTAATTCCGGCTCCCCCACATGGCCGGAGCTCAATTCGATCGCGGCTTCGCCGTATATGTTCTGCCGCGTTCCGGCCCGAGCGCGGAACTGCTCGATGTGTGCCCGCAGCCCTTCGGACCGGTTGATCAGTTCGTCCAGTGCCGGCCGGGGCAGTGCCAGCACGGTGCACGGGGTCACTGTTCGGACACTGAAACTCCAAGTGTTTTGAGATGTTACCCATTCCTGGTCGCCGAAGTAATCGCCGTCGGCCAGCACGCCCAGCACCGTCGGATCGTCGAACTTTCCGGGGCCGACCTTGTTGACTTTTCCGTGGGCGATCAGAAACAATTGATCAGCAGCCTGACCCTCTTCCACGATCGTACTTCCGGCGGGCAACTCCTGTTGCGTGAACCGATCCGCCAACGTGCTCAGCAGGTCGGCGTCAACGAAGCCCCGTAGCATCGGCAACTCACCCAGCTCACCGGGAATGACCCGCACCTCCGCCCCGACGGTGGTGAACGTCACCCGTCCATCGCCCACCGCATAGCTCAACCGGCGGTTTACCCGAAACGTCCCACCCGCGGCCTCCACCCACGGCAACACCCGCAACAGCCATCGGGATGTGATGCCCTGCATTTGCGGCGCGGACTTGGTCGTTGTCGCCAGATTACGAGCCGCTGCCGTGGCCAGACTCAATTGTGGCGATTCGCCATTTGGGCTCAACTCCGTCTGCACCAACTCAGTCATCGCACACCACCAATCTCTCTATCCGCGCCAGCGGAGAAGGCAACAGGGTCACCAACGCATGTTAGGGATTACCGCCTGGACTTCCGTCCGCAGAAACTACGGACTTCGATACGGATCAACTGCCGCTCTGCCGCGCGGGGTCCGTACGAACTACGGACCCGCCGTGAATCCGAACTCCGCGGCCTGGTGCACCAACTGTTGTTTGGAGGTGATCTCAAGTTTGCGGTAGACGCGTGCCAGGTGGGTTTCGACGGTGCGCACACCGATGTGCAGCTGGGCGGCCACCTGCGCGGCGGTATAACCGACCGCGGCCAGCTCGGCGACCTGGTGCTCGCGAGTAGTCAGCGAGCCGGGCCCGGACACAGCCGCGGAACTGCACCGCCCGACCGGTTCGAGCTGGATGATGAGCGCACGGGCCTGCTCACGGCGCGACGCGGCTCCGCATGCGTCGAATGCCTTGACGGCGGTGTGCAACGCGTCCTGCGCTGCCCTGTGGTCAGATCGTCGGACCGTGTGGGCGTAGGCGAACCGGGCACGGGCCGCCAACAGCATATATCCACAGGAGTGGAATCCGTCGGCAGCCACCAACGCGGCGTGGGCCGCCTGGTCCCGGTAACCTCGCCCGATCAGTACCCATGCCATGGTGAACTGGTGGAGCGCCTGATGGCTGGGTGCGCCGGTGCGTCGAGCGTCGTCTTCGGTCCAGGATGCCGCCTTCGCTGCGGCGTTCACGTCGCCAAGAGCAATCATGACCTCAGCCAGGTCCGCCAGAACGAACCCCCGCTGCGCCCATAAACTCATTACCGAGGAGCAATCGACCGCCCGCTGGAGGGCAGCAGCCGCGGCCACCAGCCGGCCCTCGGCTCTGCTCACCAGCCCTTCGGCCCACCAGTACAGCGGCTCGATGACGCCCAAAGTTTCGGTGTCGACACTCGTCAATGCCTCGAGATTCCGGCGGGCCTCGATGACACAGTCGCGTTCGGCGGCCGCGATCGCCGCCAGGACCGCCAGCCGAACCGGCAGACAGGACCGAGCCGCCTGATCGTGGTTTACCACCAGCTGCGTATGCGCCGTCACCATCACCAGGTCCCCGGCCAGCAGCTCGATGAACGCCCCACATCCGCCGATCACCGGGTCATCCGGCCGGCCGGCGGCGGCTGCCTGGGCCCACCGCGTACGAGCCGAAACCAGATGGCCGCGGCAGGCATCGAACGAGGCCAGCAGCGCCAGGCTCTGCGACATCCAGGAAGAACGGGCTGCGGTCATCGCCAGCTCGACGCTGCGCAGGAGCATGTCCTCGGCGTCGCCGAAGCGACCCTGCCACCCCAGCGCGTGCCCCAACGCCCCGAGGGCCTCTGCGATCCCCCGTCGATCCTGCTTCTGCTCTGCCTCGCTCAGCAGCTGCCGCGCGGCCAGCTCCTCACCACACAGGTCCCCGGACCATCCACGCATTCTGGCCAACTCGAGCGCGGTGCTCCGAGCCGCAGCCTCGTTCCCCGTCTGCCGGCACAGCGCGAGGGCCTGCCGGCACTCCTGCTGCCCGGCATCGAGATCACCCACCCCACACGCGAACAGACCCCCGAGCCACGCCCGGATATCGGCTTGTCGTTGCACATCGCCGATCCCGGCGAGCAGCCGTCGCATCCGCCGCACGGTGGCCGTCTCAACGGGGGGGTATTCGGTACGGTCGGTGATTCCCCAGTTTGATCGTCGGCACACCGCGTCGAACACGCTAATCCAACGATCGTCGCCGATCGGCAACAGATCCTGCAGCGCCGAGATGATTGTCCAGGCCGGGGCGCACTGCCCTCGACGCTCGGCCTGCCCAGCCATGTCGATCAGCGCGTCGATCGCCGCGCTGTTCCCTGCCTGTGCAGCGTGGACGAAATGGGACACTGCGGCCGCGGCCCGCCCGGACCCGAGCAGCGTGTCTGCCACCTGGCGGTGCATCACGCGCCGCCTGGCGCCACCGATGTCGGAGTAGAGCACCTCACGGGTGAGCGGATGGGCGAGCTGATAACGCAGCGACTGGTCGCGCTGGTGCTCGACCACCATTCCACACCGGGTAAGTCGGGTGAGGGCACGCACGACATGCTCGATCGGCTGGCCGGTGAGGCGAACAAGGTCATCGGGATCGACCACATCGCCTCCGACAGCGAGCACTTCGACGAGGGCCAATGCTGCGGGATCGAGCTGGGCCAGCTCGGCGCGTACCCAGCAGGCGAGCCCGTCCGGTACCCTATCCAGGGTGGGCGTCTGGAGATCTCCGCTGGCGTCGACCAGCGCATCCAGCAGTCCGACGGCGAGCCGCGGGTTGCCCTGCGTCTGGGTCATCAGCCAGTCCACCAGCACCGCCGAAATGCAATCCCGTGGTAAATGATCTGTGGCCAGCTCGCGGAGATCCTCCCGGGAAAACGGGGTCAGTCGAACCCGCTGAATCATTCCCTTCTGCTCCAGGGCATACAGCACCTCGGCAGCGACCCGTTGCCCGGCCAGTGCCGTCGGCCGAGCAGTAATCAGCACGAACAATCTGCTGTCCGGATACTCCCAGGCAAGCCGCAGCACCATTTCCCACACCGCATCATGGCTGCGGTCAGCGTCATCGAGGACGAGAACGATCGGGCGTTCAGCGCTCGCCCTGGCGAGCAGGCCGGGAACCCACTCAACGAAGTGGTGATGACGGGCCTGCGCGCAAGCGGACGCGTCATGGGCAATCTTGGCGGGATACCCGAGCGCCGGTAAGCCAGCGAGTCCGCTTCCGCAGGCGCGGCAGAACCGGTCCAGGTCCGGGATATCCGCCTGCAGGCCAAGAGCGTCTGCCCAGGGACCGAACGGCGGCACACCACCACGGGGAGCGTGGTGCGCGATCAGCCCGACGGCCGACTCGTCGCTGTGCGGAAGCAGCTCGGCCGCTATACGCGTCTTACCCAGACCCGCATCGCCGAGCACTACACTGATTCGCAGCTCGCCCAGCGCACTGCGTTCCTGCTCGGCTCGTAAGGCACGGAACTCACGGGCGCGCCTCGGCACAAGTTGTCGTGTACTTCCAGCGCAGTATGGCGAGCCGGGAGCGCAGGTCATCGTCAGACCAGAATCGAATCCACTGATTGTGCGCACCACTTACCATCCGGGGGAATCGTGGCCGAAGATGTAATCCTTTTGGGATCCGGTGGTTGGTATTGCTGAATACTGACCATATCACGAAGGGGGTTGCGGAAATTTTGACCACCGCATTGCGAATACTGCCGCTCAAAAGACGTGTTGTCAAGGGTCAACCCGCTTCGGATTACTTTACGGGCGCATAAGCGTGCACGTTGTGAGGACGCTTGCAAGGACATCTGCAAGAACTCCCGGGAGTCGCTTGACGCAGACAGCAGGAGATGACTGGTGGCAGAGCGGCCCGAACTTCATCTGTCGGGCAGCTTGTGGGAAGCCGGTCGGCAGCCGGGACGACCGGGAGATCCTCCGGCACGTCGTGGTCGACGGACGGGGTGGTGTCGTCAGGATGAACCGCCCCGGGTCAACATCTCGATCACCCATATGCGGGATTTGAGCGTAACGCAAATAGAGTTGAACTGAAAAGCGGGACACTCGTAGCCGAGCTACTCCTCAGAGCCACAGTCCTCGTCGATGATGCGATTCAGAACAGTTACCCGTCCGTCAACCTCCTGCTCCGGCTCCGCCAGGGCTGCCGCCGACTCCGCAAATCTTCTTCGGCAATCCGTCCATCTGCAGAGGTTGTTCCACCCTGGTCAGAATTATGATTTCTGTAATTGCGATATCAACGACACCCGGCGGCCTCAAGGGGGTTGTCGCCGCGGAAACGGCGCAGCATCTCCATCCGTATCCGCCCGGCCGCACCCTGGGCGACTCACCGCAGAAGCCGGTCCTTTCGGCAACCGGCAGGTGGGTCACCCAGTCGGCGAGTCTGCCAAGAATTCCGACGATCGCCGACAGCAATGCCTCGGCGTCGTAGTCAAGGTCGAACTCACCGGCGTGGTCCTCGCTGCTTAAGTCACCTCAGTGGTACTCGTTCACAAAACTGGTAGCAGTGATCCTCGCCCGGGTAAAGGGTTCTGCCCGGAAACTCGAGTCGTCGCCCAGGTGGAAGAACAGATGACCCTCGATCCTCGCGTCATCGATAAGAGACGCCCAGCCGCGTCCGCTGACCTGGTCGCCTTCGTCGACACCTTCCCCGGTGAACTCGACACCGACACCGCAGTCCCGCTCGACCGGGCGGCAGTCCAGCCAAGCACGGACGGCGATGAAACCGAACTGGCCGGTCCCGTCCCCGGCGAATTCGATGAAACCTGGCTCGACCAGGTCGATAGCGTCGCGGTCCCACCCACTCATCTCCACGATCCGCCACCGACCGGTCAACGGCGCCACGGACCTCAGAACA
>JBOHHD010000513.1:0-7699 GCA_050700515.1 Pseudonocardiaceae bacterium | reverse complement strand
GCGGGCACCGTGGTCAGCTGGGAGAACGGGATCAGCACATCGGCGACGGTCCGTTGCACAGTGGCCAGCGTCTGAGTCAGCCGGCGATGCTCCTGGCTGTCCAGCAGCCCCTCCCGGCTGGAGTCGGCGATCAGATGGGCCAGCTCATCGGGGCTGTAGCCATTCTCCAGCTCATCGCGCGGCTGCACACCGAACAGCAGTAGCACCTGGTTGGCCACCCAATTCAGTGCCGCGATCACCGGCCGCATCAGCCGCGCCCAGGCGACCAGCGGTGGCACCATCCACAGCGCGGTGCGCTCGGGACCGGCGATCGCGATGTTCTTGGGCACCATCTCGCCCAGCAGGATGTGCGCCACCGTCACAATGCCCAGCGCGACGAGAAACGAGACGGTGTGCAGCACCGCGCTGGGCACCCCGAACGGATTCAGCAGCCACTCCAGTTGGTGAGCGACGGCAGGTTCGCCGAGCCAGCCCAACGCCAGGGAGCAGATGGTGATCCCCAGCTGCGCCGCGGCCAGCATCTGCGACAGGTGCTCACTGGCGCCCAGCACTGTGCGGGCCCGAGTCATCCCGCGCTCAGCCCTCGCCTCCAGCCGATCCCGCCGGGCACTCATCAAGGAGAACTCGGCCCCGACGAAGAAGGCGTTGCCGGCTAGCAGCAGCAGTGCGAGCAACAGCGCGGTGGTGATGCTCACCGGCTCATCTCCTGTTCAGCCGGCATGCACTGGGTGAGCCGGAGCTCGGCGATGCGGTGGACCTCCATCCCGGTCACGGTCAACTGCCACCCGTCGACCTCGATCTGGTCCCCGACGTCGGGAATGCGGCCCAGCCGCGTCAACACCAGCCCGGCCACCGTCTCGTAGTCACCCTCGGGCATCACGAAGCCGGTTGCATCGGCCAGCTCGTCGGCCCGAAGTAGCCCGGAGATCAGCCAGTTGTGCTCATCGAGCGGCCGAATCTGGGAGACCTCCATCCGGTCGTGCTCGTCGCGCACATCGCCGATGATCTCCTCTGCCACGTCCTCGAGCGTGACGATGCCCGCGGTACCGCCGTACTCGTCGACCACGATCGCGAATTGCAGGCCGGAGGCGCGCAGCCGATCGAGCAGCACGTCCCCGTCCAGCGAGCTCGGTACGGTGGGGACCGGGATGGCCAGCGCACCGACGGTGCTGCTGGCCCGTTGGTCAGCCGGTACGGCGAAGACATGCTTGACGTGGACCGCGCCGAGGATGTCGTCCAGATCGGTGCCGTAGACCGGAAAGCGGGAGAAACCGGTCCGCCGCGCGGCGTGCACCACGTCGAGCATGGTGGCCTGGGCCGGCAGTGCCTCTACCCGCACGCGCGGGGTCATCAGCTCCTCGGCAGTGCGCTCGCCGAACCGCAGCGACCGGAACAGCAGGGTTGCGGTGCCCTCGTCGAGAGTGCCGCGCTGGGCGCTGCTGCGGACCAGCGAGCCCAGTTCCTGCGGGGAGCGAGCCGAGCGCAGGTCCTCGGCCGGTTCGATGCCGAGCCTCCGCAAGATCCAGTTCGCTGACTCGTTGAGTCCGTGGATCAGCCAGCGGAACACGGTGGAGAACGCATTGAGCAACCCCGCGACCTGCCGCGCGGTCTCCAGTGGCCGCGCGATGGCCAGGTTCTTGGGCACCAGCTCGCCGAACACCATCGACACCGCGGTGGCCAGTGCCAACGCGATTCCCGTCGACACCCCGCCCGCAACACCCGCAGGCAGTCCGACCGCCTCCAGGCCTGGGCGGATCAGCTCGGCGATGGCGGGCTGGGCGATGTATCCGGTGAGCAGGGTGGTGATCGTGATGCCGACCTGTGCCCCGGAGAGCTGGAAGGACAAGGTGCTGTGCGCCTGCTTGACCCGGTGCGCACGGCGGTCCCCGACCTGCTGGACGTGTGCGTCGACCGTGCTGCGCTCCAGTGCGGTGAGGGAGAACTCCGCGGCGACACAGACGTACGTCCCTGCGATCAGCGCGATCATCCCGAGCAGAGCCAGGATATTCAGGAGGGTCTCCATCACCTCATCACAGCTTCGGATTACCAGCCGACGGGCAGCGGGCGGCCCTCGGCGAACCCCGCCGTCGACTGTACTCCGATCACGGCGCGCTCGTGCAGTTCCGGCAGCGTGCGGGCACCAGCGTAGGTGCAGGCGCTGCGTACTCCGGCGCAGATGTGATCGATGAGGTCCTCCACCCCGGGCCGGGCCGGGTCCAGGTACATCCGGGCGGTCGAGATGCCCTCCTCGAACAGCGCCTTGCGGGCCCGGTCGAAGGCATCGTCGTGGGTGGTACGGGCGGCGACGGCGCGTTTGGAGGCCATCCCGTAGGACTCCTTGTAGCTGTGCCCCGCAGCGTCGCGCTGCAGATCACCCGGGGACTCATAGGTACCGGCGAACCAGGAACCGATCATGACGTTGGCCGCACCCGCAGCCAGCGCGAGCGCAACGTCGCGCGGATGGCGCACCCCCCCGTCGGCCCAGATGTGCCCCCCGACGGCGCGCGCCGCGGCGGCGCACTCGGCCACCGCGGAGAACTGCGGCCTGCCGACCCCGGTGAGCATCCGGGTGGTGCACATGGCACCGGGCCCCACTCCCACCTTGACCACGTCGGCACCGGCCTCGATCAGGTCCCGGGTGCCCTGTGCGGAGACCACGTTGCCGGCCACCAACGGCACGTCGGGGCCGTGGGAGCGGACCGCGCGCAGCGCGTCGAGCACCTTGCGTTGGTGGCCGTGGGCGGTGTCGACGACCAGCACGTCCACCCCTGCGGTCAGGAGTGCCTGCGCCTTGATTGCGACGTCGGAATTGACCCCGACGGCGGCGGCCACCCGCAGCCGGCCGGTGCTGTCCAGGGCGGGGGAGTACAGCTCGGCACGCAGCGCGCCGGTCCGGGTCAGCACGCCCACCAGCCGACCCTCCATGTCGACCGCGATCGCCAACTCCTGACGGTGCTGATGGAGCTCCTCGAAGACCTTGCGGGGTTCGGCGTCGGCGGGAACCAGCACCAGGTCGGTCTGCGCCACGTCGGCCAGCCGGGCGAAACGGTCCACTCCGGTCAGCTCGACCTCGGTGACCAGCCCAACCGGACGCCGCTGCCCGTCGACCACCACCGCAGCGCGGTGTGCGCGCTTGGGCAAGAGTGTGAGCGCATCCGTGACGGCGTCCTGCGGGCCCAGGACGAGCGCTGTGTCCAGCACCAGATGACGGGACTTGACCCATTGCACGGTCTCGGCCACCACCGCCGGGTCCACGTCCTGGGGCAGGACCACCAGCCCGCCCCGGCGTGCCACCGTCTCCGCCATCCGGCGCCCGGCCACGGCAGTCATATTGGCCACCACGAGCGGGATCGTGGTACCTGATCCATCTCCTGTGGACAGATCGACATCGAAGCGGGAGGGCACGTCAGAGCTGGCGGGCATGAGGAAGACGTCGTCATAGGTGAGATCGTGACCGGGCCTGCGGTCATCGAGGAAACGCACCTGTTGGACGTTACCCGCCGCGTTCCGCCTTGGCCTGTTCCACGCTGGCCCGCAGGGCATTGACCAGATCGGTCGGCGAGACGGCACCGGATTCGGCAGGCTCGGGCTCTCTCGGGCGGATCACCGCCGGTTCGGCGGCTTTGGACGCGACCAGTTCGGCGACCGCTTCGGTGTACCGGTCGGTGAAGGAATCCGGCTCGAAATCCTTGGTGAGGTTCTTCACCAGGGCCTGAGCCATTCGCTTCTCCTCGAGGCGGAGCTCCACGTCCATGGTGAGCACCTCGAAGGACGGCTCCCGCACCTCGTCCGGCCAGAGCATGGTCTGTACGATGATCACGTCATCGCGTACCCGCAGCGCCGCCAAGCTCTCCCGCTGCCGCAGCGCGATACGACCGATGGCGATGCGGTCGGTGTCGCGCAAGGCCTCGCGCAGCAGCGCGTAGGGCTTGATGGCCTCGGCGTCGGGCTCCACGTAGTAGGACCGCTCGAAAAGGATCGGGTCGATCTGCTGCGAGGGGACGAACTGCACCACCTCGATCTCGTGACCGGTCGGGACGGCGAGGTCGTCGAGCTCATCCCTGGCCACCGTGACGAGGGCGCCGTCCGGTTGTTCGACGGCTCGGTCGATCTCGTCGTAGGAGACCTCTCGACCGCACACCTCACAGAATCGCTTGTATCTGATCCGGCCACCGTCAGCGCCATGCACCTGGTGGAACCGGATGTTGTGCTCCTGAGTGGCGGCATAAAGCCGAACCGGGATGGTCACCATCCCGAACGCCACCGTGCCTTTCCACACCGAACGCATGACCACCACTCCTTTCTGCCCCCGATAGAACCCTGTTCACCGGCCCGGCGCCACCCTCAGCCGAGGTCAACGGCATAACTGAAGTGCTGTTTGCGAACCGTCCATCGGCCAGGGGATGGTTGCTCGCCTGCCGGGCGCGCGGTGAGGCGCAGCGACAGTGTGGACAGTGGGTCACCTCCCGCGAGCTGCTCTTTGAGGAGCCGCACCGCACCCGGATGGCCATGACCGGCGACCCGGTTGCCGACGACCAGCGCGATACCACCTCCGGTCGGGTCGTACAGGCCCGGAAGAAGGATCATCCGAGGGGACTGCTTCAGCACGGTCAGCGGATGTGGCTGTTCCAGGGCCAGTCGGGTCGCCCAGCCCTCGGGCAGCGAGCCGGTCGGTCCGCCGTCGACCGGATCGGTGACCAGCACGGAACGTAACTGCTGTTTCTGCGTATCGTCCGTCCAGTCAGCGTGCACGGTTCCGACACCTTCGAGAACGAAGGTGCCGGACGCAACGGCGTTCGGACCGCGCAACCGGACGAAACCGCAGGGGCGCACCGAACGGCTCACCAGTTCGGCACCACATCGCTCGAAGGCCACCGACAACTCGATCGAGGGGCGCAGCGTGATCGGTGCGACCAGCACACCGCCATCGGTGAGTTGCTCAAGCCAGTGCGGCGACAGATCGTCGACCCCCACCGTGACGTGGACCCGGTCGAAGGGTGCCGCCTCGGGCACACCCGGCCAGCCATCGCCGGCACGCACTGCGGCCTCGGGCCAGCGCTCGGCGAGTCGGTCCGCCGCCGCATCGGCCAGTGCTGCGTCCAACTCCACGGTCACCACCCGGCCCGAGGGTCGAACCATCTCGGCGAGAAGCGCGGCGGTATATCCGCTGGCCGCGCCGACCTCGAGCACCCGATCGCCCGGACCGGGACGCAGCTGCTCGAGCATGAGGGCAACCATGCTCGGTTGGCTGATGGTGCTGGTCGCCCTGCCGCAGGGATCGGAGGTGAGCACCAGGGCATGGTCAGCGTAGGCATCCTCCGGGGAGGTGCCCGCGGGGACGAAGCGAGAGCGCGGCACCGCAGTGAAAGCAGCGATCACCGGCGCTGAGTGCAGCATCCCGTTGGCTCGCAGGGCCGACACCAGTCGGTGACGGCGCATCCGGTCACCGACAGTCGCCATTACCGCATCGTGCTCCTCGCACGCGGCTCGCGCATCACTGATGGTTCAGTGACCGTCCCTCAAAAACAGGACACGCGGTGGGCGGCAGCATCGGACCAGGGCCGGGAGACAGGTTGAATAGGCTGTTCTGGTTTGCGCGGTGTTAGTGAGAGGACCCTGAATGGGTGATCTTACAACCCTGGTGGGTGAGCTGCTGTCCCAGGCGCACGGCCTCGTCGGACTCCCGGTGTGTCCCGGAGATTGGGTCTGGACGATCACTGCGGCAGGGGTGGTGCTGGCGCTTCCCGTAGTGCTGGCGGCGTGCCTGACGCGGCTGGTACGGCGGTTCACAGGCAACCGCTACACCCCGGCGACGGTGCTGCTGTTCGCGTTGCTGGGGATGTTCGGGACCGCCGTGGTGCCGCTGCTCGGCTTCGTGGGCACCGCCACCGTGCTGCACCAGGCCGTGCAGGGCACCGGCTCCTCCGGGCTGACCGAGCGGGACGTCGAGGATCTGAACGAGGCCTACTGCTTCCTTCCCGCACAGGCCAGCTACCTGGGTGGGGGCCGGTCGGTCTCCGATGCGCTGCGCGCGCTGCCCGGGCCCGACGTCCTGCTCGCCGGGCGCACGGTTGTGCTGCTGGTTGCCCTGCCCTTGCTGGCGTTGCTGCTGACCTGGGTGTTGGCTCGGTTGGCCGTCCGCCGCGGGCCTGCCTGGCCGGGGCGACTGCTGTGGCTGCCGTTCCTCGCCCTGCTGGCCGGCACCCAGTCGCTGGACGAAGGGGTGGTCGGCCAGCTGTGGCTGGGCTACGCCACAGGCGTTGCGGCCGGTCTGTTCCTGGTTCCGTTCATGGGCCGGCCCCTGCAAGGCGCGGTGCACCGGATTCCTCGCCCCCGCGCACTGCCGCCTCGCACCCGCACTCTGGCACGGCTGCCGGCGGCTCTGGTGGCCAAAACGAGGGTGGCCAAAACGAAGCTCGCCCAAACCAAGCTCGCCCAAACCAAGCTCGCCAGAGCCACCGACAGCGGCCATCCTCCTCAGGGTGCCCGGTTTCGCCGACTGCGGCGGCTGGGGGAGGGCGGTTTCGGTGAGGTGTGGCTGGCCGTGGACACCGCGCTGAACCGTGAAGTGGCGATCAAGGTCGCCCGTGTTACTGAACCGGACACCGAACAGCGGATCCGCCGGGAAGCCCGTGCGCTGGCCGCGGTCGACCATCCACACTGTGTGCAGGTCTATGACATCCTGTCCGGAATCGATGACCTTCCCGGTCTGGCGATCGTGATGGAATACGTGCCCGGCCCTTCGCTGGCCCAGCAGGTCCGGGACCAGGGACCCCTGTCGGATACCGCGGGGGCCCACCTGTGGTCCACTCTCGCCGCAGCCCTGGACGCCGCTCATGATCGCGGCGTGCTGCACCGTGACGTCAAACCCACCAACATCATCATCGACGAGGCGGGTCAGGCGCACCTGATCGACTTCGGAATCGCTCGCACTGTCACGGATCCGGCGCTGACCGCTGCCGGCATTGTCATCGGCACTCCCGACTACCTACCCCCGGAGATCGCCGCGGGCGGTGCCGCCGACCCGGCGACCGACTCCTGGCAGCTCGCGGCCACGGTCAGCTACGCCCTGTGCGGCCACCCACCGCGCGGCCAGCGAGACAGTGCCGTGGCCGCGCTGCTGGCGGCGGCCAACCGGGAACCGATGACTCGACTACCGAAACGCTCAGCGCATCACGGCCTGCTCCAACGGGCACTGCACCCCGACGCGCGGCGACGACCGACACTCACCCAGGTGCAAACCGACCTGGCCCGCTGGCTTGCTCGTACCGGGCGCCCGGCCGAAGGACCGGTCACCCGCATACTCACCGGCCGCGGGAAGACCTGAGCCTGCTCACGGCAGGTCCATGACCGCGATCGCCCGCTGGGTGAGGCTGCCCAGATACACCACCCCGGCGTGCTCTCGAACACCGGTGACCATGTGGTAATCCTCCGCCGTGCCGCGCAGATCGTGTACCACCGCGCCACAGGAATCGATCGCCACCACGTGCAGCGTGCGCCCTTCGACGGGCTGCAACTTGTCCGGCAGTGCCACCGCTCGAACGGCTGTACCGAACGGCCATCCTCCAGCAGTGTGATCCTCTGCACCCGGCAGCGGGAATCATGGCGGACTAGCGTCGAACCGACGTGATGGGTGCCCAGAGGAAGTCCCCCGCCGCTCCGCCTTCAGCGCGGAGCGGTGCGGGCGTGCTCCTGGCGG
>JBOHHD010000512.1:0-11953 GCA_050700515.1 Pseudonocardiaceae bacterium | reverse complement strand
CGGTAGAGGGCACGCTGGCCTGGGTGAGCACCAGCAGATCCGGCGACAAGGCATCGGGCGCATCCGGTCCGGTGCTGAAGTTTCGGGCGGCGAGGCTGTCCCTGCGCAGCACGCCCAGACCCGAGGCGAGCGCGGCGCGCAGCGCGGGATAGGTCGCAGCCGGGCTCCGGGGGTCGCGAACCAGCTCGTAGCGCCGGTAGCCGAGAAAGATGAGATGCCTGTCGGCGAGCCAGCGCAGCAATGCGGCACCCTCGGTCACCTCGTCGGAGGGCAATCGCGGAGGGGTGGTGTCCAGTTCGTCGGCAAGTGCCCGAGCGGTGTCGACCATCCGCTGGGTGTCCTCGACGACCTCCCGCACGTCGGTGAGCACGGTGAGCAGGTGTTGCTGCACTTCCTGGGCGCGCTTGGCATCGATGATGCGGCCGATCTCCAGGTACATCCACGACTCGACCACCCCATCGGCGGGGGCCTCATCCCGATCGTAATCCGCGAGGACTTCTCGCAGAGCTCCGCTGAGGTCGCGGCGGACCACCATGATCGGGTGCACAAGACGCCGCGCCGTGACGCCGAGACGGGACAGCTGGGAGACCACTGAGTCGACCAGGTACGGCATGTCGTCGGTGACGATCTGCACCACGGTGCCCGGTGAGCTCCAACCGTCCTGCTCCAGGGTCGGGTTGAGCAACCGCACCACCGCCCGGCCGGGCGCCCGGTCGGCGGCCAGCTCGCAGTGTGACCGGACCGCCGCGCCCAGCTCAGCAGGATCCGTAGTGCTGAGTTCCTCCACCGAGACGTGGCGATAATACCTCGTGATCAGCTCATCGAGGAGGCAGGCCTGCCCAGCCCGATCGACCACCTCAGGAGTCCTACTCCCCAGCGGCGGACTGGTGGCCCGTCCCGTCCGGCCGCCAGGACGGCTCGGCGGTGAGGTCCGGCAGCCGCAGCTCCGGGTCGGTCAACGCCTCGGCGACATTGCCGAAGTCCCGATACGCCGGGTCCCGGGTGAGCTGAATGCCGTATACCCGGCGCCCGACGAGGCCGCGTTGATGTATCGGGTCGATGCTGTTTCCGACAGGTTCGGTCACCTCGCTGCCGTCGATGAGCGCAGGGCGGCCCTCCTGGAATGCTGCCAGCGCCTGGGCGAGTAGATCGCCCATCCCCGCATGCAAGGAATCGCTGCCGGGGGAACCGTTCGATCCCCATTCGAGGACGCGAGGCGTCGGGGCCAGCGGTGGACCGGGCTCCGGGAACTCCGGTGGCACCGGGTCGGCCACAGCGGCGTCGTCAGGTGAAGCCGTACCGCCCCGCTCTGCCTTCCCGGCGCTCGGCAAGCTCGAAGAGAAACCTTCGACTGAGGCCGCCTCGGTGCCGGACGTTGCGATCTCTGACGATCCGATCTCTGACGATCCGGTGCCTGACATTGCAGTGCCTGACGTTCCATTGGCGGAGAGCGCTGTGGCTGACGTCCCCTCAGCACGATCCTCGGCACGGCGCCTGCCCGACCGGCCTGACGACAACACCGAGCGCGGTAACAACTCGCTCACCAACACCGGGGTCCCGTTGGCGCCACGGCGCCGTCGCACCACGGGCGCCGAGGGGGGCTCGGGCACCGTTTGGGGTGCCGCCTGCTCAGCAGCCGGCTCCTCGGCGACTTCTGCGGCCGGTTCGGCAACTTCCGCAGCCGGCTCGCGAACCTCCGCCGCCGGCTCCACGACCTCTGTGGCCGGTTCCTCGGCGAGTCCGCCGATCTCCGCAGTCGGTTCCTCGACGGTCTCCGCAGTCGGTTCCTCGGCGCGTTCCACCATCTCCGCGGCCGACTCCTCTTCCGGGAGATCGACGACCGCCACCGGCTCCTCGGCGAACTCCTCCCCCACGTCTGCGGCGGCGTGCAGCGCCGAGACGGTATCGGCGAGGAACTGATCGGCTCCCGTGCCTGCCGTGTGCTGCGCGACTCCGACGGAGATCTCTGCACCCAGCGTCGCGGCCGATCCGGTGCGGAACCGGTCCGCGCAAGCCTGCGCTTGCGCCCGGCTCGTCGCAGGCAGCAGTACGGCGATCCGGTCGGCCATGAGCTGGCCGAGCGCTGATCCATCCGGGACCGCATCACGCAACCGTTCACTCAACTCCGCCAGCAACCGCAGGCCGGGCGGCTCGTCGGCCGCTGAGCCCACCGCGATGAGTACCTGGCTGAGGGCAGCTGAGCCGCCCAGCGCCGCCTCGACCCGGCAGGCGTACTCCTCGGCATCCAGCAGGCCGGTGTCCGGGTCGGGAACGCCGCGCTGCCATCCGGTATCGGACAACAGGACAGCGATCTGATCGACCAAACCCGCTGCCTCGGGACGTCCATTTCCGAAGTACTCAAACAGGGCGGATCGCGCCTTCTCCACAGTGCGGCGGTGACGACCCTCAGCGGCGCGTGCGGAGCGCAGACAGTGCAAGGCGTCGGCGAACTCACCCCGTACCTCATGAACCTGCGACAGGCCCTCAAGACATTCGGCGAGGACAGCGTCAATGCCATGACGCTGAGTCACTTCCACCGCATCGGCAAGCAGGGCCAGGGCAGGCTCATGCCTGCCTTCCGCCATGTGCACCCGAGTGGCCAGCGCCAGCCGTAGCCAGCCGACCACCCCGGCGCCGGCGGCGCGCACCGGATGGCGCAGCAGTGGCCGAGCCTCCCGTGTCGCGGCCTCGCCCTCGCCCCGGTCCAGCAGCGCCAGCACGATCTCCAGCATCAGCCACCCACTGATCTGGCCGCTGTCATGCTCGGGATCGGCCAGCCCGGTCAGCAGCTCGCCACCAGCTCTGGCCTCTGCCTCCGCCTCGACAGCCGCACCGTTGCGACGGTGGCATACGGCATTGACTGCTTTAGCGGTGGCCCGCAGCAGCAATGCGGTATCGCGATCGAGGTGCTCGTCCTCGCGGAAGAGCTCATCGGCCTCGTCCAGGGCGCAGGACACGACATCCCCGCGGCCCAGAGCGCCCGAGCATTCGGCGACGACGACGAGCGCCGTGCCGCGCAACACCGGGGCGACGTCGTCGCCTGCGGCCAGGACCGGGCGCACCGCAGCGAGTGCGGTGGTGGGTTCACCGAGGCCCGCGGCGCAGTGCGCCAACTCCACTTGCAGCTCGCTGCGCAGCTCGGGAGGAGTGTCCGCGTCCCGCAGAGCGGGGAGCAGCCGATGGACCGCCGGCCCGTACCGCTCGAGGCGATTGAGGGCGAACACAGCCAAGTGATCCGCACGCAGGACCGTCACCCGATCATCCCCGGCCGCGGCCACCGCGCGATCGGCTAACAGCAGGGCCAACTCGGGTGCTCGCCAGCGCAGCAACATGGCCGATTCCACCAACGACGCCGCCTCACTACCACTGGTCAGCATGCCATCGGGTGCGTTGTCGCGCGCCATAGCGTTCACCTCCCAACCCCCCTCGGATCACCCGACCACCGGCCGCTCTCATCGCCGGTCAGTCTCGGGTCAGTCTGCGGTACGTCACGCGATGTGGTCGCGCGGCCTCCGTTCCCAATCTTTGGATCTTGTTCTGCTCATAGCTCTCGAAGTTGCCCTCGAACCAGAACCAGGCGGCAGGATTCTCCTCCGTGCCCTCCCAGGCAAGAATGTGGGTCACCACCCGATCCAGGAACCAGCGATCGTGCGAGATCACCACCGCGCAGCCGGGGAAGTGCTCGAGCGCGTTCTCCAACGAGCTCAGTGTCTCGACATCGAGGTCGTTGGTGGGTTCGTCGAGCAGGATCAGGTTGCCGCCCTGCTTGAGGGTCAACGCGAGGTTGAGCCGATTACGTTCGCCCCCGGACAGCACCCCGGCTGGTTTCTGCTGGTCGGGACCCTTGAACCCGAAAGCGCCGACGTAAGCACGAGAGGGCATTTCGGTGGTGCCCACCTGGATGTGGTCCAGGCCGTCGGAGACGACCTCGAAGACCGTCTTACTCGGATCGATCCCAGCACGGCCCTGGTCGACGTAACACAGCTGCACCGTCTCGCCCACCCGGACCGTGCCGGAGTCCGGTTGCTCCAGACCGACGATGGTCTTGAACAAGGTGGTCTTACCGACGCCATTGGGCCCGATCACTCCCACGATGCCGTTACGGGGCAACGTGAAGGACAGGTCCTTGATCAGCATTCGACCGTCGAAGCCCTTGTCCAGATGCGATACCTCGACCACGAGATTGCCCAGCCTGGGCCCCGGGGGAATCTGGATCTCCTCGAAGTCCAGCTTGCGGCTGCGCTCCGCCTCGGCGGCCATCTCCTCATAGCGCTGCAGCCGAGCTCGCGACTTGGCCTGCCGGGCCTTGGCACCCGAGCGCACCCAGGCCAATTCATCGCGCAGCCGCTTCTGCAGCTTCTGATCCTTCCTGCCCTGGACCGCCAGGCGATCGGCTTTCTTCTCCAGATAGGTGGAGTAGTTGCCCTCATAGGGGAAGGCCCGGCCGCGGTCGAGCTCCAGAATCCACTGCGCCACGTTGTCCAGGAAGTAGCGATCGTGCGTGACCGCGAGCACTGCACCGGGATAGCTCGCCAGGAACTGCTCCAGCCACAAGACGCTCTCCGCGTCCAAGTGGTTGGTCGGCTCATCGAGCAGCAGTAGGTCGGGCGTGGACAGCAGCAGCGCGCACAACGCGACCCGGCGCCGCTCTCCGCCGGACAGATGCGTGACCGGCTCGTCGGGCGGTGGGCAGCGCAGCGCATCCATCGCCTGCTCGAGTTGGGAGTCGAGATCCCAGGCATCGGCGTGGTCCAGTTCTTCCTGGAGCCGACCCATCTCCTCCATGAGTTCGTCGGAGTAGTCGGTGGCCATCTGCTCAGCGATCTCGTTGAACCGGTCGAGTTTGGCCTTGATCTCCCCCACTCCCTGCTGAACATTGCCCAGAACGGTCTTGTCCTCGATCAACGAGGGCTCCTGCGCCAAGATGCCCACCGTCGCCCCCGGCGCGAGAAAAGCCTCCCCATTGTTGGGCTGGTCAAGCCCTGCCATGATCCTGAGCACGCTGGACTTGCCCGCCCCGTTGGGTCCCACCACGCCGATCTTCGCGCCGGGGTAGAACGCGATGGTGACCTCGTCGAGGATGACCTTGTCGCCGTGCGCCTTGCGCACCTTCTTCATGGTGTAGATGAACTCAGCCACGAGACGATCGTAGAGGCGAGCGCAGGGGCCGAGCAGCGCGGCCGACGGGCCGCCCGGCCCCGCGCCGGTCAGGCAGGGACGGGTACCAATGGCCCGACCGCTTCGGCCAGATCAGACAGGCTGACCTCGTCGGGCAGCCTGTCCCCGACCGGTAGATCGAACTCATCCGGCAGGCTGGCCTCATCCGGCAGGTTGAACTCGTCCAATGCTTCGGCAGTCTGGTCCTCAGTACTCATCGTCTCCTCAACTCGGCGCAACTTACGCACCGCCGCCGTGCAGCGAGCCAGGTCCGGGCCGACTGCGCTGGCCTCCATCTCGACAACCGATCGGCGGACCCCCTCTTCAGTGGTCCATTCCCGCGTGCGCAGCCTGCCACTGACGATCACCGGGTCTCCCTTCACCAGGGTGGCGGCGTTCTCGGCGAGGGTGCGCCAGCAGCTCACCGACAGGTACAGGCTGTCTCCGTCCACCCACGACCCGGACGCTTTGTCGTACCGGCGCTCGTTACTGGCGATCCGGAAATTGAGCACAAGCTTCCCGTCCGGGCCCACCCGGCGCAGTCTCGTGTCACCGACCAACGTTCCCACCACGGTCACCGGTGTCCCTCTCATCGCATGCCCTCCTCCACAACCGTCCCCACCCACTGTGGCGGGGAACCGGCACACTCGGCCGGTACCGACCAGGCTGCGTTGCCGACAGCGATCCCGGAAGCCGGTCCCGAGCGACCTGGGGATAGCGGGGGTCACTGTGCACAACTGCACCGGTGCACCGCAGCCAGGCATTCATACTGTCGGGGCGTGGTGCTACCGCCCCAGGTCAGACCCAGTTCTGGTCTCCAGCAGTCCGGGCGATGGCTCGGCTAGAGCTCGGAACTCGGAGGCGGTGAGCGGGGCTTGATCCGTACCGCGAGTCAGCCGCCGCGGCGCCGCGTGGAGTACTGCCGCGGGTTGCGCATCACTCCGTGAGTGTGCCCGAGGGTGGACTTTCCGCTCCGGAGCGCCTGGGCTCCGGATTTGCCGCCCCGGCGCTCGCGGCGGTTGGGCACGGGCAGGTCGACGTTGTCCGGCTGGGGTTCGTGCCGAGGTTCAGGGTGCTTCGTCACAGGGATCTCCTCCACTATCACCATGTTCGGTCGACAACCATGTTCGGTCGACAATTGGTTCCGCGGCCGAGCGCAGGGGCCAGAGATCAGCTCGGGCCACCGGGCCAGGAGCATCACCAGAAAGGGAATTCGGCACCGCCGCTGGACCGCGGCCGAGCGCGCCCGCGCCCGAGGGCGCGGCAGAGATCTCAACTGATCATGCGAAAGAGGTTAGCAACGGGCCTGCCTTGACGCACCTGAATTTCTGGCACCGACCGCTTGGAGCCCGGCTGAGTCAGAGCATGGCCGCCAGGACCAGCTCACCTACGGGGTCGCGAACCTGGAAGGACGCCGCGTCAGCGCGGAGCACGGAGGAGTTGAGGTTGCACTGCATCTCAGCATCCCCGGTACCGATGAACTCTCCGGCGTTGACCGTCCGACCGGCCCGGTCCGTGACGGTGGCCCGGTAAGCCTCGCCCGGTACAAAGCCGGTCGCGGTGAGCTTGACCTCCATCCCCCACGTGTGTGCCACGAGGTTGGCGTTGGCCCGAATCTGCGGCGCCATTGCCCGCACCGGCGCCGGCTCACCAGCAGGCGAGACTGCCGTGCCCGCACCTACTCGATAACCGACCCCGCCCGCAGCGACCACCGCGGTCACCCCCGCGGCAGCGGTGAGCAGCACCGCGCGGCGCGAGCGCCCGGCCTCGGTAGGCCCACGCCGGCCGGAGCGCACCTGGCGCAGCACAGCGGGCGAGAGCGGCGGCACGGCCGGAGCCGGTTCATCCAGCAAGACCGGATCCACCATGCGCAACGCTGTCGCGACCGGGACCAGAGCGTCCGCCTCCGCCCGACAATCAGCGCAGGTGTCCAGGTGGGTCTGCATCACGCGCGACTCCTCGCCGGTGAGCTGGCCGAGAGCGTATGCCCCCAGCTGCTCCCGCAGCGCCCGGTGGTCCTCACGCGTCACAACTGCACCCCCATCTCGTCCAGCACCAACCGCAGCGCTTTGAGCCCGTAGAAAGCCCGGGTTCGTAAAGTGCCCACCGGCACCCCGGTCTCCGCTGAGACGTCGGCGTATGGGCGACCCCGTAGGTAGGTCTCGACCAGCACCGTGCGGTGCTCCGGGCTGATGCGCCGCAACGCGTCCTCCACCACCCAGCTCGTCATGGCCGCCTCGTCGAACCCGACATCCGCACCACCCAACGCGACAAGGCTCTCCCTGGCGACCGGAGTAGCCGGCCGGGCGGCCCTGCGACGTACCTGATCGATCACCAGGTTGCGGGCTATCGTAAACAGCCAGGTGCGCAGGGTGCTGAGCCGAGAATCGTAGCTGGCCGACGTTCGCCATGCCCGCAGGAACACCTCCTGCACCACGTCCTGTGCCCACCCCTCGTCACGGAGTTGCCGGAGGGCAAAGCGGTACAACTCCTCGGCGTGCGCGGCGTAGGCGGCCCGCACGCCCTGTTCATGGCTCAGATCGATGGTCGACGGTGCCACCAGCTGGCTCCGTCGCGCCCCGACCTGCCGTGAACTCCCCCGCATTGCATCTCCCTCTGGCGCGTTTTCCGGCGGTGACTGACCGCACGCAGGGGTCCACCCTGAGCCGACCACAGGAGACGGTCGCCCCGGATGGCACTTTCTTCCGCCCGTGGGTGCTCAGCGCTGGTCCAACGGGATGGCGAGGTCCACCACCTTCATCCCCGAATGGAACTCACCGCAGGAGGTGGCCTTACCGGTGAGCAGGTTCACGTCGTACAGCGCGTAGCGACCGCCGGCCTGCAAGGTGGCGAACGCCCGGTTGTCGACAGTGGTGCCGCTCTCATCGAGGACTGAGTAGATGTCGAGCCCGGCGTCGGTGCCCGCATCGACGGTGAGCTGGCCGCTGGGTGCCAGCGTCCCGGCATTGGCCGGTGACTGGAGAACCAGCGTGTCATTGGTGGTGTTGATGTCGAACAATGTTGTGGCGGTGGTGGGAATCAGATCGTTATTGGTGTACCCGGCTGCCGTGACACCCGACGTGACGGTGGTGGTGTCTGTCGAGGTGGGCGTCGTGAGCCGCTTGTCCTCCGCCGTGTTACCGGGCGCCGGCGCGGCGTTCGGGCTGTTGTCGTCGATGTTGTGGCGGAGGTTCTGCCCCGTGTCGCTGATCACTCGCAGTCGGTTGGCAGGCGGGTTGAAGTCGACCCCGAAGAACTGACCGTCCAGGGCAACACTGAGCTGCGACACCTTGACCGCAGCGCCGTTGTTCGGGTCGAGGGTGTAGATGCCGCCTTGGTTGCCCACCCCGTAGAGCAGGTTGTTCTGGACGCGGTAGTCGATACCGATCAAGGCGGTGTCGGCCGTCAGGCCGGAGACTTTCACCTCGCCCGCTGCGTTGCCCGGCCGACCGGTGTCGAAGTGGACGAGACGCTGGTCATCGAGGAGCCCGACGGCCATAAGGCCGGCACCCTGCCTCGCCGTTGGGCCGTTGCGGTCGTGGGCGAGCGCCGAGGGGGTCAGGAAGACGAGCCCTGCCAGCACCACCCCGCCGATCTTCGCGATGTTTCGCATCGTCACTCCTCGTGGTAAGCGCCCGAGCCACGGTGGCCTGAGCGGCGACCGTGCATCCGGGGGGGCACGGGCCACAAGTGGATACGCATCCGGACGGCCAGCGTTCACCTCCGGGTCAGGATCGACACCGAAATTCCACCCGTCACTCGGGCTCCACGCCTGACCCGCGCGGTCCTATCGCCGGTTAGCCGCGGGCCGATCGGCGCTCGGCGAGCTTGGCGAGCAGAGCATTGTAGGCGGCGAGATCGGCGTCACCGTCTGAATCGGCTCTTCGATCCAATCGGCGGGCTTCGCGATCGTCGGTGCGCGCCCATTGCACCAGCAAGGCGATGAGCACCACGACCATCGGGATCTCCCCGGCGGCCCACGCCATCGCCCCGGCGGTGTGCTGGTCGGCGAGCAGATCGGGCACGAACGGCAGGGCCAGCGTCCGGTAGAAGTCGCCGCCGACCACGGTGGTCGAGCCCATCAGCGAGATCCCGAAGAAGGCGTGGAACGGCATCGCCGCCAGCAGCAGACCGAGTTTGCCCAGATAGGGCAGCCGGCGGGGAGACGGATCGATACCGATGATGATCCAATAATAAGCGTAACCCATGACGATGAAATGAGCGTTCATCACCAGGTGCGCCCAGTGCGCGGGCGCGGCGGCGTCATACAGACCGGTGAAGTAGACGAGATAGAACGACGCGATGAACATACTCAGCGCCATCAATGGGTGGGTGGACATCCACACGACCCAGGAGTGGCTGAATGCTTGCAACCATTCCCGTGGTCCCGGTGGATTTCCTGCTCCGGCGGGGGGCAACGCCCGCAGTGCCAACGTCACCGGCCCTCCGAGCACGAGCAGGATCGGGACCATCATGGACAGCAGCATGTGCAGGCCCATGTGCACGCTGAACATGGCCATCGAATAACGACCGATACCCGACGAGGTGGCCACCAGCATGACTAGACAGCCGCAGAGCCAGGCTACCGTGCGGCCCACCGGCCAGCTGTCGCCTCGGCGCAGCAGCCGCCGGACCCCGGCCAGGTACAGAGCAGCCAGGATTATTGCACCGACCCCGAATATCAGGTCCAGCCGCCAGTCCAGGATCAACCGCCCCGCCGTGGGCGGTCCAGTCAGGTCGTAGCCCAGTAGTACCTCGGTGCGGCTGAGGGGAACCCCGGCCCCCCCGGGTGGAGCGGTCCGGGCCAGCGCCACCGCGAGGCCGATCGTCGCGAACATCACCAGCACCTCGCCACCGCCGAGACGCAGCATGGCCGAGCGGTCGCCGCGCTGGGTCACCGCCGCCACTGCGCTACGGCGGTGCAGCCAGCCGAGCACCCCCAACACCATCAGCGCCGCCACCTTGCCCACCACCAGCAGCCCATAGCTGGTAAGCAGCTGACCGGGGACGATGCGGATCAGGGCATTGACCACTCCGGAGGCAGCCAGCACGATCCAGCAGACCAACGCCAACCGGGAGAATCGCTGGACGGCCAGCCCCGCATGCTCGCCGCGGCGGGCCAGATGAGCCAGCACCGCGACCAGCCCGCCGACCCACAGCGCCGCAGCCACCAGGTGGTACAGCAGGCTGCTGGTGGCGAGGTCGTGGTCGCCCCCCGCCGAGGAGTGCCCGGTCAGCGCCACCGGCATCAGTCCGACGACGGACAGCACGAACAGCCACACCGCTGAGCCCCAGGTCAGCGCCGCCCAGCAGAACCCGGCCAACACCAGCGCGATCCCCGCGGTGAGCGCCCACCCCCCGGTCTGGGGCACCTCGGCAGCCAGATTCGCCAGGAGTTGGGGTTGCAGTACGTCGGTGACCGGACGCCCGACCGCGTCCGCCGCGATCAGCGGGACCATGAACGCCGCGGTCAGCGCCCAGGTCAGCGCAGCGACCCGGGCCATACGTATCGCCGCGTAGCCCCCCGCGCCGAGGTAGCCGGACGCTTGCGGGGGAACCAGAAACGCCGCCAGCAGCAACGCGCCGACCGTGACCACCGCGGCGCATTCGGCGAGCACGCGTATCGCGGGCAACCCGGCTCGGGTGAGCAGCCCGGGATCAGGCAGCCCCAGCGCAGTGAGCCGGTCCCCCCCCAACGCGATGACGAGCCCGGCGCCCACCACCATGGCCAGCAGCACTCCGACCGCGACCAGCATTCCCAGTCCACCGCGCGGTGGGCTATCGGAGCGGCTGGGAGCATCGACGGTCACCTGACCAGCGTATGCGATCACTACGAGGATCTGCCCGAGCTCGCCCATTACCGCGACAGTGCCCCGGAATGCTGCTTGGCCGGACCAGGACAGACGACGCTATGGACGCGGCGAAGTGCTGTCTGCCTGCCGCTGGGAAACGCAATCCACAAGCCCACCGGTCATCACGCTGCGCCACGGCCGGTAACATTCCAGTACGTTGGGGCTGTCACGTTGGGATACACAGCGAACGTCATGCGTGTGGAGGTAGGGGGGAGGGACGTCGGCATGAGCGGAATTCCAACCGACCGCAGCCGGATCAACAGTGAGTTGTGATGAATCACATCGCCGACAAGATCATCTTTTTGCCGGTGGTCTACGCGCCCTGTTCTTCGCTTAATCCAGGGACGGTGATCTAAGCGTCAATCGGAACAGCAGTTCGTTGCGGTCGGTGGCCTTGCCGTAGGAGTGGTGACGAGCGACGTCATCGACGGGGGATACGACCACTCCCCCAAATCGTGAGCGCCGCTGGGCTGTACTGTCTATGGATTCTCCTCGAGATGGCCAGTGGACAGCTGGCACGGTGGCCGGGTAATGCTCAGCCCCCAGGGGATCTATCACCTTAGCTTGACCTTGACCACTTCGCGCCATGGTATGCCGTACATATGGTGTCAGCCGATGACCTCAACGGCCCCAGGATCGTGGCAAAGGCTTCTCCCGCCGATCACGCACGGATACGCCGAACGAGCAGGTCATGAAATCAGTGGATGCGGCGCTCGTGCTCGCCGTTCAGCGGCGGAGCGGCACCAAGAAGGCCGGGGACTCCATCATTAGAGGGCAAGACGAGTAAGATCGTCGAATTCAACCGAGATCATTAAGAGGCGCCGGCCAAAGCCGGGCGGATGCTGAACCTGGAAAGCATCCACGACAAGGCATGTTCGAGCACCGCACGGTGATCGGCGTCCAGCCCGGCGTTCACAGCACATTCACCATGATCAAACCGACGT
>JBOHHD010000511.1:0-2243 GCA_050700515.1 Pseudonocardiaceae bacterium | reverse complement strand
CGGCAATATCGCAGCGGCGCAGTGCGGTGACCTCACCCCAGCGCAGCGAGCAGAAGGCGGTGAGCAAAATCAGCGTGCGGTACTTGCGGTAGGGCATCAGCTCGGCGAGCGCGAGCACCTGGGCGACGGTCAGGACCGGGCGTTCCTCGGAGTGTTCCTTATCGGCCCCCCTGATCTGGCATGGATTACGCGAGATCAATCGATCCTCCACGGTGGCCGTCATCAGGATGGCTCGCAGCAGCCGGTACGCCTTGGCCGCCATGGTTGGAGAAAGGCCGGAGGCGATGAGCGTGGCACGCCATTCCCGCACCAGCGCCGTGGTGATCTTGTTCAGTGGTACGTCGCCGAGGTGGGCTAGCAGGTAGTTTTTCGATAGTCGGTGGTAGAGCTGTACCGTGCTCGGCCGCAGGCCGGGCCGCTCGGTGATCCATCGCTCCGCGTAGTCGCTGAGCTTGACCGCGCCTTGTTTCGGATCGGTCCAGTCGTCCCGCAGGAGCTGGGTTTCGACCACGCTCAATGTGCGCTCAGCGTCGCGTTTGGTCTCAAAGGTCCGGGGCAATGATCGCAACCGGCCATCCGGTCCCCGGTAGCGGACCTGCCACCGGCCTGAAGGGAGCTGACGGACGTTGCCGAACCGACGACGTTTGCCCGCCATTACGCCACTCCCCGCATGTCCCGCCACACGGTGGCAGTGGTGATCGGCTCCACTCGACTGGCAGCCAGCCACTCGTCAAGGTCGGACAGCGCGATGCGGACGTGTCGGCCGACGCGGTGAAACGCGATTCGCCGTTCTGCGATCAGCCGCCGGACGAACCTTTCCGAGGTGTTCAGATACTCGGCCGCTTCCGGAACGTTCAGGTACTTCTCCACCGTTCTCCCCTGCTCAGGCGGCTTGATCGTCGGTTGCCGAACAGTTGTCATCAGCTGGTGGATCGCCGGTGGCGAGTTGGGCAGCGGTGTATTCGGCTTTCCAGCGCTGCCGTTCCGCGACCGCGTGCAGCAACAGCACCGGCCGAGGTGGGACGTCGGGATCGGCGGGTGCGGTGCGTTCCCAGAGGTACGGGCCGTCCTCGGGTCCGTGTGCGGGTTGGATGCCGGCTTGATGGAGCAGTTGCCGAACGAATGCGGCACGTTCGGCGCGGTGGTCGTCAAGGGTCTTGTTCGACCACTTCCGGGAGACCAGGACTCGGCGCCCGCCGATACCGAGATGTTCAGGTTTGTGTGCCTTGCCCTTGCATATCCCGGGGGTCATCGAGCGGCGGGCGCCTTGGGGTTGGATGCCGTAGAGCAGCCACACCGGGCACCTCGGCGAGCACGGGGTGCGGGCCAGCTCGGCGTGCAATCGTCGGGCATGATCACGCTGCCGATCCGTGGCGTTCTCATCGAGCCCGGCGGCCTGTCCGATGCTCTTGGTCAGATATTTGGTCAGGTAACCGACATGGCGTCCGGCCTCCTCAGTACCGCCGAGGATGCCTTTGACATGTACTTGAGGACCGAAGGTCACGACGTGGACAGGGTCGGTGAGCTGCTCGCATGCCTGGTCGAAGGTGGTTAATGGCTCGTGATTATCCGGGTCGGTGAACGCCTGCACTCGCCCGTCCCAGACCGGCACTCGATCCCCGCCGTAGACAGGATGATCATGGTTGGGCCACCACACCTGGTGGTAGGTCGCGGTGGTGATCTGGCGCAGCTCCGCGCGGGGGAGGGCACCCCGGATGGCGGCGTGGAAGTGCGGGGCGCCGCGTTTCTGGGGTTCGACAGTGCCGAAGTACTGCACGTCCCACCCGACACAGCGTCGGGTGTTCTGCCAGAACCGGTCGAGCAGGGCGGGAAAGTGGATCGCATCGCGTGCCGCGCGGCGGTAGTCGTAGCAGTCGGGGTTCAGGGCCGCGCCCTTGTCATCGACACGTCCGTAGGAGTTCAGGGTGAGGGTGAGAAACGTGGAGGGCCGGTAGCGCCCCGCGAACACCCGGCCTACCGTGCGCTGCTCGATCGGGCGGCGGGGCAGGTTCGGCGCATCCTGCCGGCGCCGGGTCGACCGCCTTTTCGCCGTAGGTGCTGACTCCAAGGGGGTCAGTCGTCCGCGCACCCCCAATGCCCGCAGCGCTTCATCGAGTTCGACCACCGTGGCGGCGATCTGCTCGCAGGTCTCGGCATCGTCGTCGGCTTTGCACTCCGTGTAGGCGGCAAACAGGTCCGCCCGAGCGGCCATCAGCTCCTTGTGCTCCTCACTGGGCTTAGTC
>JBOHHD010000510.1:0-4797 GCA_050700515.1 Pseudonocardiaceae bacterium | reverse complement strand
GGTGGCCATGGTGCGCCCATCAGGACTGAACGTCACTGAGGAGACGCCGTCGGTGTGACCGGTCAAGGGCGGGCCCAGCGCAGTGGGTCGGGTCGGGTCGGTCACATTCCACAGCCGCACGGTCCGGTCGTGACCGCCACTGGCCAAGGTGCGCCCGTCAGGACTGAACGCCACCGAATTGATCGAGCCAGGATGGTCGGTGATGAGCCCCGAGGGAAGGTTCCACAACCGGATTGTTTGATCACCGCCACCGCTGGCCAGAGTGCGTCCATCCGGACTGAATGCCACCGAGGAGACCGAGCTGGCGTGGCCCCACAGGGGTGGGCCCAAGGGGATGGGATGGGCCAGGTCGATCACGTTCCATAACCGCACACTTCGATCGTGACTGCCACTGGCCAAGGTGCGCCCATCAGGACTGAACGACACTGCATAAACGATGGAGGTGTGGCCGGTCAGGGGGGAGCCAGGAGGGTGGGTCGGGTCGGGTCGGTCACATTCCACAACCGCACCTTCTGGTCGAAACTGCCGCTGGCCAGAGTGCGCCCATCAGGACTGAACGCCACCGAGAAGATCCAGTCGTTGTGACCGGTCAGGGGCGGGCTCAACGGGATGGGCCTGGCCGGGTCGGTCACATTCCACAACCGCACGGTCCCGTCACGGCTGCCGCTGGCCAAGATGCGCCCATCAGGACTGAACGCCACCCCGTAGACGATGTCGGTGTGGTCGGTCAAGGGCGTGGACAGCGGGGCATGTTGGGTGGCGATCAGATCGGCGTAAAGGTCCTGAGTTTCCGGGCGCATGCGATAGGCGGTGAGGTTGAGTTGCGCCGTGAGGGACACATCAATGCCGGCCAGCCGGTCGGCTTGGGCGAGAATCTGATTGAAGGTGGCGTTGTCGCGTTCTTGCTGGGCGTTGGCGGTTTCTGTCTGGGCTCTGCCGGTTTGTCGGAAGGCGACAACCGCGCCCGTGGTGGCAATCAGGAGAAGTACGCAGAGCAAGGTGAGTACGGTACGACGAATTGTGGCGGCGCGGCGTTCCTGATTGGTAGATGCGGCGAGAAATGCAGAGGCGGCGGGGCTCAGATCGCCCTTGTGGGGCGTGGCGGCGGTCCAGGCGCACGCCACTTCCAGGCGGCTTCCCCGGTAGAGGACAGCGGTGTCGCGGCGGTTACGTTCCCAGACGGCAGTGGCCTCATCGAGTTCTTGGCGGATCAGGTTACCGGCTCGGCCGGTCTCGATCCACTGGCGCAACCGCGGCCATGCCCGCACCAGGACTTCGTGGGTGATCTCGACCGTGTCCCGATGTTGGGTGAGCAGCCGGCCCTGGGCGAACGCGTCCAGTACCGGCAGCGCACTGCTGGAATCGAGGCCTTGGAGTAGATCGGTGCGGGTCATTTGGCGTCGGGTGTCCTCGGTGCCGTCGCCGATCTTGATCAGCCGCAGGAACAGTGCCCGGGCCACGTACTGGCCCGCCGGGTCCAGACCGGTGAAGACACGGTTGGCCGTGGTCGCCACCGCCTGATGAATTCCCCCGGTGTGCCTGTAGCCCTCCACCGTCAGGATGTGGCCGTGCCGCTGCTGCCAGGTGGCCCGCAGCGCGTGGGCCAACAACGGCAGACGCCCGACCTCATAACTGGCCCTTCCGTCCTTGTCCACCACAGAGGTGGTATCCCCGAGATCTCGCAACAGCAGCTCGACCAGGCCCGGTTCGACGTCGAGGCCCACCTCCTGCGCCGGGTACAGGATGGCCGCGCGTAACTCAGTATCCGACATCGGTCCGACCACGAGTGGGTTGTCCTGCAATGTGGCGCGTAGGTGTGGGTAATTGACGCACGCGGCATAGAAGTCCGCTCGGATGCCCACCACAACCAGCCCGATGGTATGCGGATCCGGTCCGGCAACCGACCCTGAATTGGCGATCTGGGCGAGCTGTTCGATGAACGTGCGCCGTTGCCGGTCATCGGTGCACAGCGTGAACAGTTCCTCGAACTGGTCTACCACCATTACCAGTCGGGTGCCCGAGTCCACGCCACGGATGCGACCGCATGGCACCGCCCCGTCCCGCTGAGAGTCGGCCATCAACTCCTCGGTCACAGTTACCGGGTCGGTGCCGGTGAGTGCAGCAATCTGGGTTGCCAGGGTCTGGAGGGGTTGGGCAGTGGGAGTGAACACCACCGTCGGCCACCGGCTCGATTCCGGCAGGGCACCGTCACTCAGCTTGGGTAGCAGACCGGCACGCAGCAGCGAGGACTTCCCCGCTCCCGACGGCGCCACCACTGCCTGCATACCGCCGGTACGCAGGCGCCCGTCAAGACGTGCGACCAACTCCGCGGTCAGTTGCTCCCGACCGAAGAACCACCTCGCCTGCCCACGTCCGAACGCGGCCAACCCGGGATAGGGGCACTCCGCCGTCGGCGTGCCCGGCTCGGTACGTCGCCCACCACGAACTCCATTCCCATAGTGCAGATGCATGTCCCGGCCGGCCTGATTGACCCGAGCCTGATCCGAAGCACGCGCCTCAAGCCGGACGGCCTCCTCGGCGGCGGGTGGTGTCGGCCCTTCGGGTGGCTGCTCACCCGCGCTTTCCATCGATCACCTCTCGGTCATGCGCAGGTCATGACCGGCCTGGTATACCCGGCTGTCGTCGAATGCCGTGGCCTGCATCGTGATCGTGGTGGGCTGGGGTAGGGCATCAGCCAGTAAAAGAAGCAACTGCGCGACCACGCGCCGCAGCTCATCGACGAGCTGGGGGTCGGCGGCCATCAGGCGCCGCAGCCGGCCGCGCCACTCCTCAACCAGAATCTGCGCGGCCCGCTCATCCCCGGCCTGCCGGGCAGAAAGTATCTCAACACGATTCTCCGCCAGCTCGGCTTCCACCGTCTCGGCCCGCTCCGGATACACCCGCCGCCATAATCCGCCCACCGCGGACTTAGCCTGTTCCCACGCCGCCGTCGCCAGCAGCTGCACCACCGTGGTCGCCGCCGTCGAGGTCAAATCAGTCAAGTCCGGATCCACGTCCCCCCCTGTTTTTTCACGGACAGTAATGACCTCGTCACTGTAGAAGATTGCGTGACCTCTCAACACCCAAACGGAGAATCATGTGTTCTCTCGACAGCCGAACACGTAAAGTCCGAGATGGGCGGTAGAGGCGTTGCGGTCAGTTTGTGGCGGCTTCGTAGGGTGTGCGGGTGGTTGAGGCCGAGAGTCAGAGAGCGGCGGGCCACGTTGCGCTGGAACAGGTCAGCCGCCTGCTGGTGGTGGCCTAGCGCCTGCAACACGCTGGGAGGTTGTAGCGGCTGCGCACGGTCTCTGGGTGGTCAGGCCCGCAATGATTTTCGGTGGCAGTCAAGTCGCGGGCCGGGATGAAGGCGCTGATCGTGGCGTTACCCAGGCCGGTGAGCAGCGGCAGATGAGGTGCGAGCAGGCGGGCGGTGCTCCAGCCCGCCTGGCCGGTGGACGCGGTGTCGTTCACCTGACGGATCAGCTGCTGGCTGACCGCGTCGCGCCAGAGAGCCACCTCGGTGCTGCGGGCCAGGAGTTCGACGTTGGTCTCGCGGACCAGCCGGTGCATCGTCACGGTGCGAACGCCATGGGTGCGGGTGGTGTCGGGGACGTCGATGAGTCCGTAGCGGTGCAGCCCGGTGAGGGTCCGGTCCACCACCTCCTCGCTGACCGGTTCGGCGGTGACGGCGGTCAGCAGGCTGGGAGTGATGACGCAGCGGGGGATGGGGCTTCGCTGAACAGCGCCGTCCTCGGCGGTCAGCGGATCGAGGGTGAGCAGCTGCGCCCGCTCGCCCCAGGTGGAACGCTCCCGGTCCCGGCTGGTCACCAGCAGCAGCCCACCGCCGCCCGGGCGAATCCAGCCCCGGTAGTCGGCCAGCCGCTCACCGGTGGCCCGCAGCGCGGCCGGCTCATCGAGGTTGTCGATCACCAGTACCCAGCCGCGCACCCCCGCCAGGTGGTCCCAGATCAGATCCGGCAGGCCCGCCCCGGACTGGTGCGCGGCCTGTACCCGGGTAGCGGGCAGCCCCAACGCCAGCGCGGTCTCCACCAGCTGCGCCGCCAACGTCTCCGGGTCGTGGTGCCAGCTGATCCAGAACACTCGCCGCCCCGCCTGCTCGGCCCGGCGGGCCGCTTCGGCGGCCAGGGTGGTCTTGCCCACGCCCCCGATCGCGCAGATCACCACGAACCGCCCGTCCGGTTCGGCGATGGCGGCGTCGAGCCGCGCGAGGGGATCGGTCCGACCGCGCACGCTCGTCCCCGGACGTGGGGGCCGCAACGAGTTCGGTATGCCCTTCGCGGGACCGAGCACTGGCGACCTCTGCGACGGCGCGGGCAGATCCGGGTTATCCCCCCGCCGTCCTTGAACCACCGCGATCGCGGCCAGCACGGCCGCCAACCCCGCCAGCACACCGAGAGACACCCATATCCAGGGCGGTCGCAACCACCCGGGAGCATCCTCGGGCAGGTAGTTCAGGACGATCGAGGCTGCCAGGCTGACCACGGCGGCACTCGTGGCCACGGCGGCGCCCAGCACAACCCGCCGACCGGCGCTCATCCCGCCTCCGCCCACCTGGGGGAATCCCCTACCTATGTGGAGTATTGGCGCGACTACCCGCTGCGTTGCTTCGACCCTTCGGCTCGCAGCCGGAGTCCGATTTCTCGGGGGCCGAGATCAGGAAGTGACTCGCGGCAAAGCGCCCCGCAGTGCTTGCGTCAGCGCCCTCAGCCGCTTTTGGGCCAGATCCGGGACTACCGCGTCTACCAGGCGTTATGGGGTGGCATGCAGTACATCGAG
>JBOHHD010000509.1:0-2577 GCA_050700515.1 Pseudonocardiaceae bacterium | reverse complement strand
CTTTTCGGCCGGGCCACCGCCACGCCGCGGTGGGCCGCGACGTATTGCGGGGAGTTATCTTCAGCAGGCAAGGTAATCCGTGTGCGGCTTGACCATGTCCCCTACCAGCACGGTGTGGGTCTTGACGTACTGGTCCAGCGACAACAGATCCGTCACTTGCTGACCAGGTGAAGTCTGCAGGTGAGCGAACTGGATATGTTGACTACCCGCGTCGAACGCCGAAGACGGCACACAGCCGACATCCTCGTCGACCGGGGCCGGTGGTGCCGCACCATCGACCGGCGGAGCGTCCACTCCCGCGACGAGCACGGTGGCCTTCATATCCGGGTGGACGGCGCAGTAGTAGCTGTACGTGCCGGCCCTGGTGAAGGTATTAGGTGAAGGTGTCTCCGGGATTCAGCAGTTCGGACTCGAAGGTCTCCGGGCCGTCGGTGACCGTCACGGTGTGCAAGGAGGTGTCATCGTTCACCCAGGTCACCGTGTCACCGACGGCAACGGTGAGAGCGGCGGGGACGAACTGGAGACCCGCCATGCTGACGGTGTGCTCGACGGGTGCCGCCTGCTGGGCACTGTGACCCGCGCCGGCGTCCCCGGGAGCTGCTGCTGCTCCGTGACCTGCCGAGTTGCTACCACCTGCGGGTGCCTCTGGCGGCGCCGCCTGTGCTGCGCCGGAAGCGCCCTGCTGGCCAGCGGCTGTGCCGTTGGCGGCAAGCTGCGACCCACCGGTCAGCGTTGACCCGGCGCCACCCAGGGCCGAGATACCCAGTACTACCGCAGCGACGGCGGCGAGCACCGCCAAGCCGGTGAACCGGCCGGATTGCGGGACGGATGGCGCGGACACCTCCTCCGGCGGCCGCTCAGGTAAGGCAGTGTGGTCCATCGAAACTCCTCTCATCGTGGTGCACGTCTGTGGTGAGTCGGCTCGTAGGGGGACGCGATCAGCGGCCGGGCACGGCCGTGACGAGGAAACTGGTCGCCAGCAGGACGACAGCGACCAGCACTGTCTGCATGGCCACGGAGTAGACGAAGGGGCGCGCCACCGCGACACCGCCATGGCGCGCCACGGTGACGTCAAGACGACGATCGAACCATTTCTTACCGGCGATCGCAGTCACCAACACCGCTCCGAAAATTCCGATCTTGATCATCAGCAACTGCCCATAGCCACTCCCGACGAGTTCGGGCCAGGAGCCGACGAGTCCCCAGCTCAGGACGATGCCACCGGTGACGACGGCCAGTACCGAGCCGAACACCAAGCGGGAGTAACGCGGCATCACCGTCGCCAATTCCTCGGGCCGCTGCCGCGGCAACAAGCCGAACAACAGCACCGCGAGCCCGCCTCCCCACAAACTGATTCCCGCGACATGGACAAAGTCAGCGATGCCCATCACGAGCACGCCACCCTCGGCGACGTGACCGGCCATCCCGAGGGTGCGCAGCAGGGCGGCACAGACGACCACGGCGATGACCCGCCAGGCCACCGATCGGGTGGCCTGCTCGCCTCGGGTGAACAGGTCGGCCATGACGACGGTCGCGAGCACCCAGAGCAACGCCTTGGCAGCCCACACCTGACCGAAGGTGGTATCGAGCACGCTCCGGGCCACCTCCCAGCGGAACGCCTCCGCCATCGGTACCTCACCGACCCAGGCGCCGTACAGCACAATCGCGAGCAGGGTGCCGAACAGCCCCATGACGAGCCCGGCGGCGAGAACCCCGCGGGCCCGGATGTCCTGGGTGCCGGCCGGCCAGAGCGTCGCGAGAAATGCGGTGCCCCCGACGAACGGCACGGTCCCGATGTAGTCGACCGAGCGGGCCATCACCAGCCAGGAACGCGCAGGTGAACGGGCCAGCGCATCCTGCACCTGGGGCACCATGGCGAGCAGTGCGCTCATCGGATGGTTTCCTGTACTGGCGCTTCCTGTACTGGGGCCGCTTGGAGCGGCGCGGCCGCGAAACCTGGGCAACCCAGCGATCCCAGCACCGGCGCCAGCAACGGATCCGCGGTGCCGCTGGTCGGATCCACCGCGAGACCGAGCGGGGCGAGCAGAGTGGCCAGCTGCGTGACCTGGTCGACGGGCGCCGCGGGCTGCGGAGCCGCGGGCTGCGGCGCCAGCAGCCCGGGGTTCTCCAGGCGGCGCGCGTCCTGGCGCTGGTCGATTGCGTCGAGCAGCGGTACCAGCCCAGCCACCGGAACCAGCCTGTCGCCCATGGGGAGCAACGTGTACACCCCGAGAGCACCGGGAAGCAGGGCCTCCGCCGACTGCGGCTCGGGGGTGAGCGCACCCGACGCAGCCAGGGCCACGGCGGGTTCGGTGCCCCCGAGCACTTCAGCGATGAGCGCCAGCAGTTGGTCGAGGATTCCCGCCGAGCACTGCGGTGGGGTTGCGACCGGACCGGTGGGCGGAGCAGCCGGGTCGCCTCCGACTCCGGAGGGGCCGGTCGGCAAGCTGTCGAAGTCGGAATCGAAGTCCGGACCGGGATCGAAACTGGATCCCAAACCACCGGCATTGGAGCCGGTGCCGGCGGCAGCGCCGGCTGTGCCCTGTGAGCCGGGCCGGATCCCCACCGACGTACCGG
>JBOHHD010000508.1:0-9131 GCA_050700515.1 Pseudonocardiaceae bacterium | reverse complement strand
TGTCCCATGACACCAAGCCCAGCATGAACCGAGGGTTGGTCGTGGTCCTGGTACCGGATGGCCACCCACCCAAGCGGGTCTGGCACGTCGCTACCGCTTGGCCCCGCGACCGTCGGACTCGGAGCTTCTACGACGCGGACGGAGATAGTGATGACTGCCAGACGACTTGCCGACCCATGGGATCGCGTCCCATAAACCTACAGCAACTGACGAGCGTCTATAGACTTTCGGTGAGTTCCCGCTGGTAGTCGGCCAGCACTATTTTCGAAGCCTTGAAGCCAAAGTGAAGGAAAATTTCCCGAGCCATGTCGACAGCGATCTGCTGAGGTTCGGAAACCAAATTTTCTCGTTGCGGTGTGCGCTTCTCCTGGATGCAGGGCATACTCGACCGATAGTCTTTGTGCAGTTCTGGAACGGGTTCCTCGGAAACCAGCAGGCGGTTCTTGAGGCCGTGCAGGCGAGCGTCAATGGTCATCTGATCACCTCCCGCATCGCTCATGGCGAGGCGAGCAGCCAGTTCGATGACCTCGGTGAGATAGAAAAGGATTTCCCAGACTTCGATGACGGATGAAGCCCCCCCAGGTAGCGGCATCTCCTCGGCGCCGCGCCGGTCGGCTGAGATGACGCGCAGCTGGGTGAACTGTCCGCTGGTGAAGAATCGCCAGGCTTCTCGGTGCGACGTCGTGTGAGCCTCGATGTCTTGCCCGATCCAGTTCTGCCCGCGTAGAAACGGCTCGCGGTAGTCGATGAACGGCATCGGCCAGCCGCGTAGCCGAACGACAGCCTGGTTCACGATGACGTCGAGCTGGTCATAGAGGACAAGGTCAGATCGGAAGGGCTCGGGGCGAATGGCGATGTCCCAGTGTCCCTTAGCTCGGATGCTCTTGATCGCCGTGCTCATCTCCACGCCTCGTCCCGCTGCTCGTCGTACTGCTCGTCACTGGACCACGAGAGAGCCACAGTATCGTCGCTTCCCAGCGTCGCGCCTGCCCGCTTAGCTGTGCTGATGAAGGCGCGCAGCGCTTTCTCCGTGGCGAGATCCAAGAACTCCCGCAGCTCAACCGAGTCTGCGACCTCCGATGTCTCTGGCATCTTCCGTGGACGGACATACAGTGCACCTTTGCGAAGTATTTTCGGGTGCTCCTTGACGCAGAGGTGTGGTATGTCGGCGGACTCGAAAACTTGTATGACGGCCACTGTGGCACCGCTCGACAGTTCGAAACTCGCGCGTCGAGACTTGCGCGTTCGAAGCGCACGGGTGGGTCAGCGTAATTGGCGAGTCGTTGCGACACGCCGTCGAAGTCGAGCCACGATGAGAGGTCAGTCTGGTTCAGCCCGGGCTTCATGGCCTGCTGCTGGTCGTCGTCGATGCCGATGATGACGTGGCCGCCGTCGCGGAGGTTGCCCAGGCTAAGTATGGCCCGGACGACCTTGGCGAAAAAATGTGAATCGTCGCTTCGCCCCGGCCGGTCATTGGAGGCTCAGGGCTGGCGCGTTACCAGAGGCAAGGGCTACTACAAGGCGTCCTGGAGGGGAGTGGATCGCCGAGCTGGTTGACCGCGGCGACGCCGTGGCCACCGTGCGCCCCTCCGAGATGCTGGTCAACTCCTAGCCGGCCAGATACTGCACGCTGGTCTGATGCGCGGGCCTCAGGACGGGACGAAGCGGACCCGGAACAGGGTCGGCCAGTGCTTGCCCGTGATGAGGAACTCGTCGGTGTTCGGGATCGCCGCGATGCCGTTGAGCACGTCTGCGGCGGTCCGTTGCTCGGCGGTGAGCAGGCCGGCCGCGTCGACCACACCGGTCACCGCGCCGGTGGTGGGATCGATCCGCACGATGCGATCGGTTTGATAGACGTTCGCCCAGACTGCCCCGTTGACGCACTCCAGCTCGTTGAGTCGACGCACCGGCGCACCGTCGAAGCGAACCGCCACTTGTCCGGTCGGGGCGAAGGTCACCGGGTCCCGGAAAGTGAGCCGGTCCGAGCCGTCGCTCATGACCAGCCGATCACCCTCATCGCACAGTCCCCAGCCTTCACCCTGGTAAGTGACCCGGCGACGCTCGGCGAGGGTTGCCGGGTCCCGCTCGATCGCTATCCCGCTGGTCCACGTCAGTTGCCACAGCCGGTCGCCCGCGACGGTGAGTCCCTCACCGAACAACGGCGCGGGCAACGCCGTCTCCCGCAGCATGGTGGTGACCGCCCCCTCGGTCCAGGAGCCGTCGGTCCCGGCCAGTCCCGGATCCTCCGGCAATCCCGGATCCGGCAGCGCTGCGCCGGGCAGGCCGACTCCGGGCAGTGTCATCGTCCGCACCCGGGACTGCCCCACCTGCCCGCTGCCCTCGTACAGCACTCCACCGGCGATCTCCAGGCCCTGGGTGTACATCGATTCGTCGTGCGGGAGGGTGGCCAGCACCTGCACCCCCAGCTGTTGCGCGCTGGGCTGTGGCGCGTCACAGCTGCTCAGCAGCGCCGCCAACATCAGGGCCGTCAACATCAGCGCCACCGAGAGGGCAGCGGGTCCCAGCGGGGCGGTGGTCGGCACACGGAGCACTCGGGCAGCTTCGCACAGCTGTCCTGGCCGGACGTGAAGTGCCGATCGCCGGTGCGGCACAATTGTCGATGTGACCGCCCAGACCACCGCGCCGAGCCTTCGTCTCGCCGAGGCCGTCGAGCTGGCCCGGCAGGCTGCTGAGGACGAAGCGGGCGAGTACCCGGTCGGCTCCCACATCGGTGTTGAGCCCGAGGACGGTGGCGCGGCTACGCACCTGTTCGAGACCACCCTGCCCGGCTACCGTGGCTGGCGCTGGGCGGTCACCGTGGCCTGGGGAGGTCCGGGGACGCCGGTGACGGTCAGCGAGGTGGTGCTGTTACCCGGCCCTGACGCATTGGTCGCGCCCGCCTGGGTGCCCTGGACCCAGCGGGTCCGGGCCGGTGACCTCGGAGTCGGCGATTTGCTGCCCACCGATCCCGGCGATCCGCGGCTGGTGCCCGGCTACCTCATCGATGAGGATCCGCCGGTTGAGCAGCTCAGCCCGGAACTCGGTCTCGGACGGGCGCGGGTCCTGGGCCGCGAAGCTCGCCTTGAGCTGCTGCAGCGGTGGCGTGACGGGGACAACGGTCCGGACTCCCCCATGGCGCTCAGCGCCCCAGAACCCTGTGTGAGCTGCGGTTTCTATCTCCCGCTCAGCGGATTGCTCTCGACTGCCCTCGGGGTCTGCGGTAATGAGCTCGCCCCGGCTGATGGGCAGGTCGTGCACGCCGAGTTCGGCTGTGGGGCCCATTCGGAGGTCCAGGTGGACACCGGCCCGAGTGTGCCGGTGGCCGAGCTGGTGTACGACGACGCCGAGTTGGAGCTGGTGCCCCGGGCACCAGCGGAGTGAGAGATCGGTTCGGCACCGCCGCGCTGCGGGAGGGAGTACTGGCGGCCTGGCGCGGGTCCCCCACGCGGTTCCGGGAGGACGCCAACGCCGAGTCCGATCTGGCCCTGGGGGGATACGCGGATCGGCTGCTGGTCGAGCTGGCGCAGAACGCCGCGGACGCGGCGCAGCGCGCCGGTGCGCCGGGGCACCTGCGAATTACCGTCGATGCCGGTGAGCTGCGGGCGGCGAACACCGGTGCGCCGCTGGACGCCGCCGGCGTGGCCGCGTTGGCCGCGCTGCGCGCCTCGGCCAAACGAGGCGCCGGCGGCAGCGTCGGCCGGTTCGGAGTCGGCTTCGCGGCGGTACTCGGGGTCACCGACGCACCGCGGGTGGTGTCCATCTCCGGTGGGGTGAGCTTCTCCGCCGAACGTACCGTCGCCGCCGTGGCCGCTGACCCGCCGCTGCGGGCGGAGCTGGACCGTCGGGGTGGCCGGCCCCCTGTACTGCGGCTGGTGTGGCCCGCCGGGGGCGATCCGCCGCCGGGTTTTGACACGGAGGTAGTGCTGCCGCTACGAGCCGGGATCGACCCGGCGATCCTGCTGGAGGCGTTCGCTGGGGAAGCCGGCGATCTCCTGCTGGCGCTGCCGTGGCTGCATCGCCTCGATATCGGTGACCAGGAGCTGCGTCGCGAGGGTACCGATCCGGTGCTGATACACGATCGCGGCGGGGTGCGGCGCTGGCGGGTGGTGCGCCAGGCCGGGCTGTTGCCCGCCACCGCCCTCGCCGGGCTCGGCGCCGAGGCGCGGCCGGAGTGGACCCTGTGCTGGGCGCTGCCGGTCGACGCCGAAGGCCACCCGCAACCGCTGATCGGTGAGGTGCTCTACGCCCCCACTCCTACCGCTGAGCGGCTCACCCTACCCGCCCGGTTGATCGCCGCGGTGCCCGTCGACCCGTCCCGGCGGCATGTGCATCCCGGAGTCGCCACTGACCTGGTGCTGGACGCCGCCGCCCGGGCCTACCCCGCGTTGGCCACCGTACTGAGATCGGATCAGCGTACTGCCCTGGTACCCGTGCCGGGCTTTCCCGCCGGGCAGGTCGATGCCGCCCTGCGAGACGCGGTGCTCGCCACACTGCGTACTGCTCGATGGCTGCCTGCCGCGGCGGGCGGTGAGATCACTCCCGGCGCCGCTGTGGTGCTGGACGCGCCGTTGGCCGACCTGGCCGCGCTGCTCGCCGAGCTCGTCCCTCACCTGCTCGACGCCGAGTTGGCCGCGTCCCGGCATGCCACCGCGCTCGCCGCGCTGGGGGTCACCCGGCTGCGTCCAGCGGTGGTCGTCGAGCTGCTGACCGGGTTGGATCGGCCGCCATCCTGGTGGCGACGCTGTTATTCGGCGCTGGCGCCCCTGCTGGATGCGGACCCCACGGCTCGTGAGGAACTTGGTGCGCTGCCGGTGCCGCTGGTCGACGGGCGCACCGTCACCGGTCCCCGCGGGGTGCTCCTGGGTGGGGCCGGGGTCGACATCGGCGAGACGGCCGAGCTGCGGTTGGTGCACCCGGAAGCTACGCATCCGCTCCTGGAGCGGCTCGGCGCCCAAACCGTGGGGCCGGGGGAGCTGCTGGACGCGCTGCGCCCCGCCGTCGAGCGAAGCGTCGACGATGCCGAGGACGGCGTCGACGTCACTGGTCTGGTACAGGCGGTGTTGGCCCTGGTGCAGCGGGTGGGAGCCCAATCCTGGCTCGGTGCGCTGGCGCTACCCGACGAAGGCGGTGAACCGCGGCGCGCTGACGAGCTGATATTGCCCGATGGGGCGTTGCGGCCGTTGCTCGCCCCGGACGCGCCGCTGGGGGTACTCGATCCTGCGGTCGCTGCCGCGTATCCGCCTGACGCGCTGCGCGCGGTAGGGGTGCTGGACTCCTTCGCGGTGCTCGACGACCCCCATCCCGACAGTCCTGATCATGAGTTGGACGGTGAGGAGCAGTGGTGGGCCGAAACCGATGATCCGCCCGCGCTGCTGGCCGTTCGCGATCTAGATCTTGTCGATGAGCGGCGCTGGCCCGCCGCGCTGCGGACCCTCGCCGCCGACCCGGCCGGCCTCGCCGCACTGCGCCAGTCCGGCGGCTACACCAGCTGGTGGCTGGCCCGTCACGCCCGGTTCGGTGCTCATCCGCCGCCGCACTGGCGGCTGCCGAGTGCCGTCGCGTTGGACGGACTCTACGACCCCGTGCCCGCCTCGGACGTCGACGAGGCGCTGCTCGCCGCTGCCGGAGTGCGCGCCGGGCTGAGCATCACCGGGCCGCTCGAGGCCACCGATCTGCTGGCCCGCCTCGCCGACGCGGCCCGCACCATCACCCCGGCTGTGACATATGCCGCGCATGCCGCGCTGGCCTGTGCCGACCTCGACCCCGCCGCGGTGCAGCCGCCGCCCCGGGTGCGGGCGGTGACCGGCGAGGTCATCGACGCCGAGCGCGCGGCAGTACTCGACCTGCCGTGGTTGGCTGCGGTGTTCCCCCCCGGTGTGCTGGTGGCCGGTGGCGATTCAGACGTCCTGGCCGATCTGCTCGACCTGCCTCTGGCTTCCGAACAGGCGTCACCCGAGCTGGTCGATCCGGACCATGGCCGGGTGGTGCGGTGGTCGGAGCTGGTGGAGGTGGTCGCGGTGTGTGCTGCCGCCGGCCTCCCGGTGCCCGACGGCACCCTGCGCCTGCACGAGCAGCTTCACGTCCGCCACGACGATACGAAATGCCCGGTCCCTTTCTGGATCACTCCTGATGGCACCGTGCACGCCATCGACCCCGTACGTGCCGTCCTGCTCAGCCCCCGGTGATCGTAACTAGAGGAGTCCCTGCTGAGCGGTTCGGGAACCGCGTTGGGCGGCCCGTCGCTGGAGACTGATCATTGTGAGGCCGAGGATGCCGAGGAGGCCGGCGACGACGCAGGTCCACATCCAGATGGGAGTGGTACCGAGGGCGAGCAACACCACCGCGGCGATGAACGAGGCGATGGTGCCGATGGCGACAACCGGCCGCGGATCGGCCAGGCCGCGGGGCAGTGGTGGGGGAGCGGGCTGCATGCTTTCCCACGCTACGCGGCCGTCCAGGGAAGATTGCCGTCGCCTGGGCATCCCCTGGCCGAAAGGGTCGGAACTCCTTCAGTGTGCGGTTAGTTGCAGGAACTGCTTCTGAAAACTTAACTCCTCCAATAGTGGAATTTGATAAGCCTAGTCTCGTGATGTTGTGGTGGCAAACAACTGCATCCTTTTGGGGAGTTCTGCCGGTGTGCCGCCGTCGCCATGCCAGTCGGCTCGGTATGGTCGTTGACAACACCGACGTAACGGCTGTTACAGGTGGGCCGGAAGGGGTTCTGTCTATGGCGGCGTCTGTGACTTCGCTTCGCCGTGTGTTCTTTCATCGGATCGCGCTTCCCGTGCTGGAGGTGGCTACGGCACCGCACGGTCCGGACAGTTACCTGGAAATGGTCAATCCGATGTGGTCGGTGCGTGCGGTACGTGCCGAAATCGTTTCGGTGCGTCACCTCGCGTTGGGCAGTGTCACCCTTCTGCTGCGACCCAATCGGAACTGGCATGGTTTCCGGGCCGGCCAGCACGTCGCTTTTACCGTTGAGATCGACGGGGTGTGGCGCACCCGTTACTATTCGTTGGCTTGTTCAGCACATCGCAACGACGGATTGCTTGAATTCACTGTGGCCGCCGAGCCGAATGGGGAGGTGTCCGGCCACCTCAACCGCGCCGCACGCCCAGGCACCGTGGTCCGGTTGTCCCAGCCCCAAGGTGGCTTCGGATTGCCCGACGACTTGCCCGAACATCTCCTGCTGATCAGCGGGGGCAGCGGGATCACCCCGGTGATGTCGATGCTGCGCACGCTGCGCGAGGACGGGTTCTGCGCCGAGGGCGGGTCGGGGCGCATCACGTTCCTGCACTACGCCCGCAGCGCCGAGCACGTCGCTTACGCCGATGAGCTGGCGGCCAGCGCCGCCGAGTACCCGCGGCTGCGATTGGTGCGTTCCTACACCCGCAGTGCCGGTGGCGAGCTTTCCGGCCGGTTCAAGCCCCAGCACCTGCCCGCAGTCGACGATCGAACCGCGGCGTGGGTCTGCGGGCCCGCCGGGCTGGTCGATGCGGTCCGCGCGCACTGGGAGCGTTGCGAGATCAGCACCCCCTTGCAGGTCGAGCAGTTCACCGCACCCGTGCCGGCGGTTCCCTCCGACGACGGTGAACCTTACGGCGAGGTGTGCTTCGCCCGCAGTGGCCGGCGAATGGCCAATACCGGTGCGGTCCTGCTCGAACAGGCCGAAAGTCTCGGGCTGCGCCCCGAGTCCGGCTGCCGGATGGGCATCTGCCTGACCTGCAACACCCACAAGACCGTGGGCAGCGTCCGAAACCTGTACACCGGAGTGCTGTCCGCCGAGCCGGACACCCAGATCCAGATCTGCTCCACGGTGCCAGTGGGCGACGTCACCATCGATCTGTAACCCGCTCGGACCGTAAACCCGCACCGCCAAAGAAAAGGAGTCGCCATGGTGCCGGACATACGCCAGTTGACACCCGAGCAGCTCGAGGCATTCGGCGCCGAGATGGACGCGATACATCAGCGCGTCATGGCCGACCTCGGCGCCGATGATGCCCATTACATCCGTCAGGTGGCCCGCGCCCAGCGCCACCTGGAGTTGCTCGGCCGCAGCCTGCTGTTCGCCGGTTTCCTGCCGCCGGCCTGGCTCGGGGGGGTGGCCGCACTGTCGTTGTCGAAGATCATCAACACCATGGAGCTCGGCCACAACATTCTGCACGGCCAGTACGACTTTGTGGGCGATGAGGTGCTGAACTCCCGTGACTTCGAGTGGGACATGGTCAGCCCCGCGGAGCTGTGGAAGCGCAATCACAACTTCCCCCATCACGCTTACACCAACATCGTCGGCAAGGATCGTGACGTCTTCGTCCTCTTGCGGACCACCCCCTTGCAGCGCTGGCGTCCCTTTTACCTGGGCAACCCGGTATACGCCGTGTTCCTGTCGTTGATCTTCGAATGGGCCGTCATGCTGCACGACATCGAGTGGGAGAGGATTCTCACCGGCGAGAAGAGCCGGAATGAGGTCTACACCGACAGCAAGAAAATGCTCGCCAAGGTGACGCGTCAGCTGAGCCGGGACTACCTGCTCTTCCCGGCGCTGACCGGTCCGCTGGCGCCCCTCACCTTCGCCGCAAACGGCACGGCGAATCTGATTCGTAATATCTGGGCGTTCGCCATCATCTTCTCCAACCACTTCCCGGAGGGTACCGTTACCTTCACCGAGGAGGAAACAGCCAATGAGAGCCGCGGGCAGTGGTATGTCCGGCAGTTGCACGGCGCGGCCAACCTCACCGGCAGCAAGCTGTTCCATGTGCTCGCCGGCAACCTCAGCTATCATATCGAGCACCATATGTTCCCCGACATTCCCTCCTGGCGCTACTCACATATCGCCGGAGAAGTCCGCGACGCATGCCGCCGCTACGGGTTGCCCTATAACGCAGGCACTCTTCGCAAGCAACTCGGCTCCACTTTCCGCAAGCTCGTCAGGTTTGCGCTGCCCGGCACGGTCCCGGATGCTGAGCAGACCAGCACTCGGGAGCGGGTCGCCCGGCCGGCTGCGGTTGCGGCCTAGCCCGAGAACGAGGTGGATGTCGACCGATCACTGATCCGGCGGCTGTGCCCATCGGGTGACGCGGCTCTGGTCCCCAGGTTCATCACGTAACCTTCGAGGATCGATGGGTGAACGG
>JBOHHD010000507.1:0-7164 GCA_050700515.1 Pseudonocardiaceae bacterium | reverse complement strand
GGAAAAGGATTGTCGCGCCGGGTGGACCGGTAGCTGATATTCCTGCCCGAGCGGCGCCGGGCTGTACTGCGAATCCTGCGGCAATGTGCTGACCTTTCGGATTGTGTGATCAACTGGGTTAATTCTTTGCTCCTGCGGCACTGGGGCATGGCTTTCCGCGAAGTCGGGCAGGGTCGGCACCGCGAGCAGCTCCACCTCCACGGGCGGCCGGCGTCCGCCGTCTTCGTGGAGATCGTGACGCGGAGGGGACGGGGGGAGGGTCGCCGTCACGCCACGATCGGTAGTGATCAGATCGGAGGTCGGGGGGACTGCTCAACATCAACACTGGCTGGATGACTACGCCAGTGATACTCACCCTGGCGTGGTCATTTCCCAGGTGATAGAGCCACGGTGCGCAACGGCGTCACTATGGTGAGCCGATCACCTCAACAGAGCGTCAGCGCGAAGGCTTGAACAGGTCGACATGGCCCGGCGAGCCGCACTCAATTTGTGAACCCCGCGTAGCGGTGCGGAATTCGCCTGAAGAATGACCTGTAGTTTGCCCCCGCTCGTGGTGTTCGGCTGGGTATGGTGTGCCAGACTGGGCACTACTGAGGGCGCCCTCGCGTTGTGGACCTTGCCGCTTCGCCGTTCTTGGCGGATGAACTATCACGCCGGTCGGCGCATCACGGATCGGCGGATCAGGTCGACGCACATGCCCGAAAAGATCCCACCCGCGTTGGGTCCGGCGCTCTCGGAGCTGGCCGGGTTGTTGTTGACCACCGAGTCCTTCACCGACCTGGTGCAGGGGGTGGCGGAGTTGGCGGTACACATTCTGGAGCCGGTGGTGACCTGTGGGATCACCCTGAGCGAACAGGGACGGATCTTCACCGTGGCCGCGGCCGATGAGTTGGCCAACCAGCTCGATGAACGGCAGTACGAGCTCGGCGTCGGACCCTGCCTGAGCGCGTTGACCATCGGGGAAACCCTGTACGCCCCGGACCTGCGCGTCGAGGATCGGTGGGGGGACTACTCGACGATGGCGATGGGACACGGGATTCTGAGCGTGTACTCGGTGCCGCTGATCGTGGAGGGCAAACCGCTCGGGGTGCTCAACCTCTACGCCCGTAACCCGAACGCCTTCGGTCCCCAGGACCAGCAGCTGGCGGCGCTGCTGGCCGGTCAGGCGGCGATCGCGGTGACCGCGGCGCTGCGCCACTACGACGAGGTGACCCTGGCCGATCATCTCCGGACCGCATTGGCCTCCCGATCAGTCATCGACCAGGCCATCGGGATCATCATGGCGCAACAGCACAGCACTCCCGAGCAGGCCTTCACCGTCCTGCGCACCATCTCCCAACGTCGCAACATCAAGTTACGGGTGGTGGCCACCGAACTCGTCGAGACCATCAGCCGTATCAAACCTGGGCGGACGTCCTCCTGAACGTCCCCCGATCGACGAACCTCGACATCATCCAGTAGCGGGTAGACTCGGAAACGGTTGAACCACCAGCCGTCCACGTAATCGTGTCCGGACAGCAGTGCTCAGCCACAGGCACCTCCCTGTCCGGGCATCTCCAAAGTCCACTGGGAGGGTGCACCGATGGGTCAGTCCGCCGAGCAGGACACCGCGGGGCAGCTCACGTGCTCCGATCCGCTGATCTTCGCCGATACCGCCCACCGCTATGTGCAACTGCACGGCGAACTGGACCTGTACACCACCCCCGGCCTGGAACGGTTCCTGGACGAGCTGCGCCGTGAAGGCCACCGGCACATCACCCTCGACTTATCCGAGCTGCAGTTCCTCTCCGCCGCCGGGCTCAGCATGTTCGTCCGGGTCGACCAGGCCCTTGACGCGGTCGGTGGCCGCCTCGTGCTCACCCAGCCCACCCGCATAACCCGCCGCATCCTGGCAATCACCGGTCTGGATGCCATCCTGACCATCCAGCCGGTCCAGCAGGAGTGGATTGCGACTGTGCAGCGCGTCGATTTGGAAGGCGTGCAGTGAGTACCACCGCCCGGGGCGCCAACGCGATGCTGACCAGCCAAAACTACCCCCGTGGTCGACAATCACCCGACAGTGTGCTGGGTGTGCTCACCGCCGTGTGGTGCCGCTCGGTGGGGAACTCCTGGACGTTGGAGCTCCGGGAGCTCGGCCGCGGCACGGCACTCGGGACCATCAGGGACTGGATCACCTCCGGCGTACCGATCTCGCATTCGGAGCCGCTGGAGGAGGTGGCCCGTGAGCTGCTCGCCGAACGCGGCCTGCATCTTTTCAGCGATTCGTCCGCATGGCCTGCTACGCACAATCGGTACGGCATCGGTTACGTGTGCACGAACGCCGAGCTGATCAAGCTGGCGTGCCTCGTGCGAGGCGATGCAGCCGAGACAGGGATGCATCCCCTGGTGCTGGCCGCGCCGTGGGTCATGGCCGGATTCACCGCCGACGTCGCCGCAGGATGGATACGGGAGGGCATCCATTCGCCCTCAGCGGTGCAGTAGGCGGCACATCGTTGAGCGCTCGAGGATCACATCGACGTGCTCAGCGCCGGGGCGGTGGCCGCAGCAGCAGCCGGGTCCAGGCGTCGATGATCCAGGCGGTGAATCGCGACGGGCTCCAGCCACGTTCGTGAACAAGGAGCGCCCAGTACTCCGCCGCGTTCATACTCCAGACGATGTCGGCGACCTCCTCATCGGACAGATCGCCGCGCAGCTCCCCGGTGCTGCGAAGATCGGCCGCGAAGAAGCGCATATTCTTCGCGCGCCGCCGGGAGATCTCCTCCCACAACGCGGCACATTCGGGGTCAGTGGCCGCAGCGTCACGCAGGGCCAGGAACACCGGTGCCCTCCGCTGCTGTAGCTCCGCGATCGCGTGGGCATATACCGCGATCTTCTCCCTGGCGGTTCCTGCCCCGCGGACCGGGCGGACGTGGTCGCGTTGCTCATCAGGTGCTGCCGGGCCGGCCTTGTCGGCACCCGAGAGCGCGGTTTGCAACAGTTCGCGCAGCAATGTCGGCTTGCGCCCCGCAACTGCGTACACGGTATCCACCGAGACGCGAGCCCGAGCGGCGATGTCGACCACGGTGGTAGCGGCATAGCCGGTGCTCACGAACAACTCCCACGCCGCGGCGAGCACCGCCTGACGGGTCGCTGCTGCTTGCTCGGCCCTTCGCGGTGAGTGGTACTGCCGCGAGGCTCTGACCTGCTCGTTCCCTTGGCCCATGACAGTAAGTATTCATCCGATTTAATTCGGGCGGAATTTGGTGTCCCACTGGTGGGCGCTCGGGGAGAACCGCCGGCTCTGCCAGGCTCATGGCAGGCGAGTAGATACCAGCTCGTCAAGAGATCCTGACATCTGTCACATAAAATTTTCACTCTTGTTACCAAAAGGTAAACGGGCTAATCTGGCGTTCGCCCGGGCCGGTTACTTCCCGCCCCCCCGATAACCGGCCCTGGGAACGAGAAGTGGTGGTCGGGACCGCGGTATCCCCCCTCAACCCAGTCCCGACCCCACCATCCTCGTCACCGTGCACCTGTAGGGCCACGGTGACCTCAGGGGGCACCTCGCCTCATATCCCGGCACCCAAAACGCACCGGCACCGCAACGAAGACCCACCGCCCGACGATCTTGAATTCGTGTGGACGGCATCGATCCGATAAGGCACTGTGTGCTCCACAGAGCCAGAGTGTTCGACAGAGCCGGGTCTGACGAAGGGATCAATTGATGAACAAGCGTGTTCTCATCACTGCCGGTGTGGTCGCCGTAGCATTGAGCGCGGGGGTCAGCACCGCCCTTGCGAGTAACGATGCATCGGGGCCTCAACGCATCGGGCAGGCAAACCTCGTGGATCCCGCGGGCAGCCCACTCGGAAGCGTCCAGCTGATCGAGCAGAGCGGGAAGCTGAACGTCATGGGCAAGGTGAACGGCTTGACCGCCGGCTTTCATGGCTTCCACATTCACGAGGTGGGCGAGTGCGTCGGGAGTTCGACTCTCCCCTTCTCCTCCGCCGGCGGACATCTGAGCGCTCCTGGGGTTGGCCACCCCGGCCACGCCGGCGACATGCCGGCCATGTTGGTCGGCCGCGACGGCACTGCCCAGGCATCGTTCACCACCGACCGCGTCACCCTCGCCGAGATCCTCGACGCCAACGGGAGTGCGATCATCGTCCACGCCGACCCCGACAACTACGCCAACCTCCCCACCCGGTACGCCCCCGCAGGACCGGACGAGACGACACTGGCAACCGGTGACGCAGGCGGGCGGATCGCCTGTGGCGTAGTGACCGAGCCCTGATCGCTCGCCCAAGACCGCCGCGCATCGCCGCGGTGGGATAGCCGGGCGTCGCCGAGCGGTCGGTGTCGCCACCGGACCCCTGCGCCTATCAGGAAGCCTGATACCAGCGCAGGTCAGCACTCCACTGATACGGGTAAGACTGGTTAACCGAGAATGCCATCCCGACCCCGCGAGCGAGCGACACCGAACGCTCAAGCTTACGGGTGATCGGAGCGCCGGGAGAGCCGTGATTGTCCCACCACGACTCCCACTGCCGGATACAGGTTCGCGCGCCCAGATAGGCGTTGCCACAGTTATCCGGCGGGGACCACACTTGCGAATGGAAAAAATCAGCGGTCCTGCCGCTGGACTGCTCGGTGACTGTGCCCCATGCATTGAGGCAGTACGCGCGTGAGGTGATTCTCCACTGCACGTAGTGCTGGCGACCACCGTGGGAAGATATTGGCCGGAGATTTTGGCAGGATCCGTCGCCGATCAGCTCTCGGTGCACCCGCTGAACGTAGTAAGTGCCGTTGTCCCACCACCCGTCCAGCAGTATCCAGCCATCAGCATGGATAAATCGTTCCACTTTGCTCGTTGGCCACCTCAATGGATCGCCCCAGGACACATGCGACTCGTTGCCCTGGGTTTCCCAGGACCATCGTCCCGCAGGCCGTCCATCGGAAAAGAATTGCCCGGTATGACGCTGCATCATCATCGAGTACTGGCTGTAGTTCTCCAGCGAAGGCCGGGCGAGCGGGGTCGCGGACGGCAATCCGGCCAGCAACAACGACGCCAGCACTACCAGCCGGAAAGCTGAGGCAACCAGTGACCAGGAGACCGGTACGAAAGGCATGCGGAGTCCCTCGGCATCACAAACGAGTGAGGTCCCCCTCACCTGTCATTAGGCGTTATCCGATGTCCCAGGAGGATTCCCCCCTCGTCAGGGGCCGCCAGGTGTGACGCCCGCGCTGACCGGGCAGGTAACCCCGGTCCCGCCTATACCGCAGTAGCCGCGCGGGTTCTTGGCATCAGAGAGGTACTGCTGGTGGTAGTCCTCGGCGTAGTAGAACTCACGCAGAGGGGCGATCTCCGTGCTGATCTGTCCGCGCCCGGCGGCGGTGAGCGCCTGCTGATAGGTCGCCCGGCTTGCCTCGGCTTCAGCGGTCTGTTCGGCCCCAGTGGTGTGTTCGGCCCCAGTGGTGTAGACCGCAGAGCGGTACTGGGTGCCCACATCGTTACCCTGCCGCATCCCCTGGGTCGGGTCGTGGCTTTCCCAGAAAACCCGAAGCAGCTGGGTGTAAGAAGTCTCCGCCGGGTCAAAGACGACCAGCACGACCTCAGTGTGCCCAGTCCTCCCCGAGCACACCTCCTCGTAGCTGGGGTTCGGGGTGTAACCACCCGCATAACCGACTGCGGTCGAGTACACACCGGGAGTTCGCCAGAAGATCCGTTCAGCGCCCCAGAAACAGCCCATGCCGAACACCGCGGTGCGCAGGCCCACCGGGAAGGGGGGCACGATGCGATGTCCGGTCACGGTATGCCGCTCGGCCACTGACACCGGGGTGGACCGCCCCGGCCACGCGTTCTCCGCGGTCGTCATGCGGGTCTTGTCGCTTCCAAACAGAGCCATACAGTCAGGCTACCCTGACCACTCCTGCTCGCAGGCCGTCAACGGCGACGGCGTGCACAGCAGCAGAAAGCATCATTTGATTCCGACCAGATCAGGCCGGCGTATCTGAGTGGGCTCTCGGCGTGGAAGGTAACGACGTAAGGACAAGGTAGGTTCCTCGATGTAGCGCCAGGACAGCCAACCACATAAATAAGATATGGGCAACGCGGTCAGGGTCAGCGACCATTGCTCATCGGCACCAGCCATGATCAGCAGTTGCTGGACCGGGAAAGCCCACACATATAAACCATAGCTGCCGAAAACCCAAGAATCGTATCCTTCGAGGCGAACCGGCCAGTGATGAGCGAGAACGATCGCTCCGTAGCCGGCCATGAACGGAAGGGTCAACGCTTCAGCATCGACCGCGTAGGCCGCGACGTGCAGAGCAACAAGCGACCACGCAACCCGGGGGGACAATGGAATCACGTCCCGATAGGCATGCAGTACCATACCCAGGCTAAATGCGACAAGGAAAGACACCATCGAGCCGATCGGTATTTCCAGGAATGAGCCACCATCTCCAGGATTACCTATGCCTGCATCAAATCGACGGTCCAAGATTATCAGCAGGAGCAACAGGAGGACGGTCAACCACCTGGCTCGCCGGAACAGCGCAAAAGCTCCGAATGCTAGGACCAGGATGTAGCCACTGACCTCCATCGGCAGAGTCCATATGGAGCCATTTGCCGACCACGGCCAGGGATTGTCCACGAACACTCCGGGAAGCCGATGCTGCAACGTGTACAGACCGGCGTTGTTGATAACGTATCCCCAAGTTTGCTGCGCGGAGAAATAGTCCTTCGGATTGAGGGTCGAAACCAGCGGCCCAATGACCACGGCTGTCACGAGCACCACGAACAGTAGCGGGGGCCACAATCTCAGCACCCGCTTGACCGAGAAGCGCCACCACGAGGGATCCTGACGCCAGCTATCGCTGATCTGGTATCCACTCATCGCAAAGAACCCCATCAAGGCGATGTAGCCGGGTGATAGGTTCCAAGAAATGGGGAAGACCGTGAGGCGAGATGAATCGGTCAACGGTGCGGAGTGGTCGACCACCACGGTGAGCGCGCCGACCATGCGTAGCCAAGCGAAACCGGTGTTCGGGTTCGCCCGCACGAGCTCCGGCGAGCGGGGAGTGCGCGCTCGCCGGTCTGGCCAAGCTCTCCTCCCCGTACTCATGAGAAGGGGAGGGTAGCGGTCCTCCGTGCCACCCCCGGTGACCGGGGCACTACCGATC
>JBOHHD010000506.1:0-1691 GCA_050700515.1 Pseudonocardiaceae bacterium | reverse complement strand
CTGCTGCAGACACTGCGCACCGCTCCTGTGGCACGGGTATGGCATCCCGCGCCGCTGTCCACCAACGCCGTCGCCGCCACGGTTCGATCCGCCTGCGGGGATGTCGATGACGAGGTGATCCGGGCCTGTGGGCGGGTCAGCGGCGGCAACCCGTTCTATCTCGGTGAGCTGGTCCACGAACTGGCCACCACCGGAAAGGCCGTGTCGGTCGAGGCGGTGGCCGAAGCCGCGCCCGAGGCGGTGCTGCGGACCGTGCTGATCCGGCTGAACAAGCTCGGCCCGAACTCCACCGCGCTGGCGAAGGCGGCAGCGGTACTCGGGGACGGGGGTGCGCTGGAGGTAGCCGCCGAGCTCGCCGAGCTGGGGGTGCCAGAAGCCGAGGATGCGGCCGACACCTTGGCCACGGCCGGGTTCCTGAACGCCGGCGAACCGCTGCGCTTCCTCCATCCGCTGATCGCCTCGACGCTGTGCGCCGACCTCGGCACCTTCACCCGGGCCCGGACCCATCACCGAGCCGCACAACTGCTGGTTCGCGCCGGGGCCCGGCCCGAGCAGGTCGCGGCGCACCTGCTGCGATCCCGGCCACAGGGCGATCCGGACACCGTCGAGCAGCTGCGTGCGGCCGCGGTCCTGGCCCGGTCGCGGGGAGCGCCCGACGCCGCCGCGCGGCTGCTGAAACGCGCCCTCGACGAGCCGCCACCCGAGCAGCTCCGCGCTGCGGTGCTGCTCGAACTCGCCGAGGCCGACGCGCTCCGCGGCTGTCCGCAAGCCGTGGCCCACCTGGAACAGGCGATCGAGCTGCTGGAAGATCACCGCGAACGAGCTCGGGCGTTGAACACCCTGGCCCGGCTGACCCATCATGCGGGCGACTACGGCCGGGGCGCTGAGCTGGCCCGACGCGGCCTGGTGCAGCTGAGGCCGGGAGACCCGCTGGAGCAGACCCTGCTGGCGGCGTTCGCCGGGCCCGCACTGCTGCATCCACCCCTGCAAAGGGAGCTGGCCGACCGGCTCGCCCCCCTGATCGAAGCCGCGGCGGCCGGCACGTTCCCGACCGAGCCGGCCCTGCTCGCTCAACTGGCGATGCACGTCGCGGCGACCAACGGGACAGCCGAACTGGCTCGCCTGCTCGCCCAGGCCGCGTTCGCCGTCGACCCCTTGGTGGACCAGGACTCCCAGGGCGGCTCGCTCGGATTCGCCTCAGCCGCGCTGCTCTACGTCGATGCGCTCGACGTCGCCGAGCCGTTGCTCGACCAGGCGGTACGGGTCGCGCGACAGCGGGGAGCGGTCCTGGCCGGCTCGATCGCGGCGCATCACCGGGCGCTGGTGAGCTACCATCTCGGCCGCCTCGACCAGGCGATCGTGGACGCCGAACGGTCCTTGCGGACCTACCACGACGGCTGGGCGCCGTCGTCGTGGAGCACCCCCATCCTGGCGCTGGCCCAGCTGGAGCGTGGCGACCTGCAGGCCGCCACCGAGGCGATCGCCATCGGCGAGCGCGGCGACCCGTCCCGGGCGGAGCACGCGCTGCTGCTGGAGGCGCGCGCAGCCGTCGCCCTGGCCGAAGGTGATCCCGCTCGGGCGCTGGCCGACGCACGGGCAGCCGGAGCGCAGATCCAGGGCGCCTTCGGATTCGTGCCCGCGCGCGGCTTCGACTGGCGTCGCCTCGGCGGCCTGGCGGCGCATCAGCTGGG
>JBOHHD010000505.1:0-9254 GCA_050700515.1 Pseudonocardiaceae bacterium | reverse complement strand
TCGCCGGGGTATGCGCTGGATGGCCGGGCTCAGGCCTGCACAGGGACGATGTTGACGGTCTTGCGCCCACGCTTGGTGCCGAACTGCACCGCGCCTGACTCAAGAGCGAAGAGGGTGTCGTCACGTCCGCGACCGACATTGACGCCGGGGTGGAACTTCGTGCCGCGCTGGCGCACGATAATCTCGCCCGCGTTCACTTCCTGGCCGCCGAACCGCTTCACCCCGAGCCGCTGAGCATTGGAGTCGCGGCCATTCCGGGAGCTGGAGGCGCCCTTCTTGTGTGCCATGGTGTTCGTCTACCTCCGACAGATCACTTCGAGATGCCGGTAACCTCAACGCGGGTCAACTTCTGCCGGTGACCCTGGCGCTTGTGGTAGCCGGTCTTGTTCTTGAATTTGTGGATCCGGATCTTGGTGCCCTTGGTGTGCTCGACGACCTTTCCGGTAACCGAGGCCGCGCTGAGAGCAGCGACGTCGGTGGTCACCTCGGAGCCGTCAACAAGCAGCACAGCGGGAAAGCTGACCGCGGTGCCTGGTCCGCCCTCGAGCTTCTCCACCTCGACGACGTCTCCGACAGCCACTTTGTACTGCTTGCCGCCGGTCTTCACGATCGCGTACATCGGGTGGGACTCCTGCTGCTCGAATGGATTAGGAATGGACATATTAACGGCGCACCGGTCACTGCTCACCACTGAGGCAAAATCGCTCAGTGCTGCTTGCCCGGCAGTACTGCTGATGCAAACAGAACACCCCACTCTTTAACACCGCTGTCCATGCGGCGGGTGGGCATATCACGGCCCGCCATGCAGGCGGGCCGAAGGTGAGAATACACCCCCGCCGGGCGACCGGGTCACACCAGGGGTACTCATCCGGCTTGCTGAACAGCGGAGGACACCTGGATGCCCGTATCGGAGCCTTCCTGCTGATCGGTGGCGGGAGGTCCCGCAGGTCTGGAGGCCGCCCGACGACGACGCGTCGTCGTACGCACCGCCGGTTGCTGCCCATCCAGGTCAGGTCCCGTCCCCGCCGACGGGGCGCCTTCGGTGGTGGTCTCCGGTCGCGTCGTGGGCTCCTCACCGGCCTGAGTCTGGTTGACCTGGTTCTGGGCTGCCGGTTCGAGGCGGGCCGGAGTACCAGGATCGACGGCAGCTGGAGCGCTGTCCTCGGGGCCGGACTGCTCGGCCACGGTTGAGCCGCTTGGCTGCCCTCGGCCACGCGACCGAGCCCGGCGGGCGCCGTTCGCCCCGTTCGCCCCGGCTTCCCTGCTTCCGGACGCGGGCTGCGGGGCCACGCTACGGACGTTCACCGGCTCCGCGGACACCAGCACGCCCCGACCCTTGCAGTGTTCACAGCTGGTCGAGTGCGCCTCCAACAGGCCTGTCCCGACCTTTTTCCTGGTCATCTGAACCAGCCCGAGCGAAGTGACTTCAGCAACCTGATGGCGGGTGCGATCCCGCCCCAGGCACTCGGTGAGCCGCCGAAGCACGAGATCACGATTGGATTCCAGCACCATATCGATGAAATCGATCACAATGATCCCCCCGACGTCGCGGAGCCGGAGCTGACGGATGATCTCCTCGGCCGCTTCGAGGTTGTTGCGGGTGACGGTCTCCTCAAGGTTGCCGCCCGACCCGGTGAACTTGCCGGTGTTGACATCGATCACGGTCATCGCCTCGGTGCGATCGATGACCAGGTAGCCACCCGAGGGCAGCCACACTTTTCGATCAAGTGCCTTGGTGATCTGTTCGTCGATCCGGAAATCACCGAAGACGTCACCATTACCGGTGTAGCGCCGTACCCGGGTCATCAGATCGGGGGCCACGTGCTTGACATAACCCTCGACGGTGTCCCAGGCCTCATCACCCTGGACGACCAGTTCACGGAAATCCTCGGTGAACAGATCGCGCACGACTTTGACCAGTAGATCGGGCTCCTCGTAGAGCAACTCCGGCGTCTTCGCCTTGCCTCCGACCGACCCTGATCTGCTCTGGATGACCTCCCACTGCGCCTGCAACCGTCGCACGTCGCGGGCCAGCTCGTCCTCACTGACCCCCTCGGATGCAGTGCGGATGATCACACCGGCATCTTCGGGAACGATCTGCTTGAGCACTTCTTTAAGGCGTTTGCGCTCGTTGTCCGGCAGCTTGCGACTGATCCCGGTGGCCCGACCGCCCGGCACGTACACCAGGAACCGGCCCGGCAGGCTGATCTGTGTGGTCAGCCGGGCGCCCTTATGGCCGATCGGATCTTTGGTGACCTGGACCAGAACGCTGTCGCCGCTGGAAAGGGCCTGCTCGATGCGACGCGCCTTGCCCGCAAGGCCGGCTGCGTCCCAGTCCACTTCACCGGCATAGAGCACCGCGTTGCGACCACGCCCGATGTCGACGAACGCGGCCTCCATCGAGGGCAACACGTTCTGCACCTTGCCGAGATAGACATTGCCGACCAGCGATCCTGAGCCCGATGCGGTGACGAAATGCTCCACCAGAACGCTGTCCTCGAGCACCCCGATCTGGATGCGCTCGGGATCCTCGCGCACGACCATGGTCCGCGCCACGGCTTCGCGTCGGGTGAGGAACTCCGATTCGGACAGGATCGGTGCTCGCCGCCGACCGGCCTCCCGGCCATCCCTTCGGCGCTGTCGCTTGGCCTCCAGACGGGTGGAGCCGCGGACGGCCTGCACCTCGTCCTCGGCAGGTCGGTCCTTGGTCTCCCGGACGTGCACGACGGTGTCCGGCGGGTCATCCTCGCGGGGAATCGCCTCCTCGTCACCGACCTCGCGGCGCCGCCTGCGACGACGCCTGCGTCTGCCCCCGACGTCGTCGGAGTCCTCGGCCCCGGCCTCCTCGACCGGGTCCTCATCGGCCTGGTCCTCGGGCTGGGATTCCTCGGACTGCGGCCCCACGGACTGATCGCTCTGCTCGGTCGTGCCGTCCTCGTTGCCCCGGCCCCGGCCCCGGCCCCGCCGGCCGCGTCGACGCCTGCGCCGAGCGCTGCCCTCAGGGTCCGACTCGCTGTCGTCCGACTCCTCATCACTGTCAGCCTCGGCGTCCTCGCCGGGTAAGGGCCTCAGGCTCGGCGGGAGAAAGATCGGTGCGGGTGCATTGAACAGTGGCGCCAACGGCCTACGCGGCTTACCAGGATCCAGCAACTCCGGCGTCGTTGCGGAGATCTCGGGACTGATCTCGGAGTCATCGATCTCGGGATTGAGTTCGGCTGCCTCCGGCTCCGGATCCGGCAGTAGCACCCGTGCCGCCAGGACCGCACTCTGCCGATCAATACTGGACGCTGCGCTGCGTACCGTGATACCGAGCTCGGTCAGGGTGGCCATGACCTCTTTGCTGCTCACCGAGAGCAACTTGGCCAACGCGTGTACCCGTAACCTGTCCGGCAACGAGGCCGCGAGCTCGGCCTCCCGGGACGGCCGTGGGTCCGAGACGCCGCTCAGCCCACCGGAACCACCGGCAGGCGCCGTTGTGTTCGCCATTCAGCTCCTCCAGCCCCCGGGCGCGTCCCGTCTGTCGGGAAGCGACCGCGCAGGGGCTCTCTGCGTCATCCGTCACCGCGCCGGCGACGGCAATCCTGTTGTGCACCAGCTGCTACCCGATCCGGGGCACTCATCTGGCGTATCCTGCGACACCGTGCTGCTCTGACTCGCCACCGCCGGACTCCCCCGAAACCATCCGAGCGGATGCCCGGTCCGGAGCCAGCGGGTCAACGAGACCCCCGTCGTCGTCAAGCCGACCCTGCGCCATCCGAGTCGCCCTCGCGGGCGCCAGCGGCCGGAGTCCAGCGACGACGCCGAGTGCGCTCACCACGTCATCGGGTCGCACCGCCGGGCTGGCCTGCCGTACGACCGCGATCAGTATCCCACACTCAGGTAGGTGATCGGCCCCGGGCGGGCGCACCGCAGTCTCCTCCACCGCCAGGTGGGCAATCGCCGCCCGCGCGTCGATGCAGCGCCGTCCGTCCTTGGTGACCCGCTCCACCAGTACTTGGGGAGCGGCACGCAGCGCATCGACCGCCTTCCTCAGCTGCTCGGCGCCCGACCCGGGAATCTCGATCCGCCATCGGCTGGCCTCGATCCGCTCGGCGAGCCCGCCCGTGCCGGCCAGCACACTCTCCAGTATCGCGAACCCCTCAGGCAGGGCAGCGCCCAACTCGACGCGGACCGCCTCCGGATCAACCCGGACAACGAGCTGGATCTCGACATATTCCGCCTCACTGGCCGTTCCGGTGGGCGCCGCACCCGCCCACGACACCTTCGGATGCGGGTTGTACCCCTGTGAGTAAGCCATCGGCAGTCCGGCCCGCCGCAATGCCCGCTCGAATGCTCTGGCGACGTCACGGTGGGAGGTGAAGCGCAGCTTCCCCCGCTTGGCGTAACGCAGCCGGACCTTGCAAACAGGGGCGGCAGAAGGGTGGGGACGCTGGTCCACGTCGGCCTCTCGGGAGGGGTAAGGGTGTTCGGGAGCGGTAATCGTGCCGGACACGGACTACCACTCCTGGGTGGGTCACAAGGGACGGTACTGCTTGTCCGGTCCTACCTCACTCAGTACGTTGACCATGTCCGATCCACGGGCACACGCCCCGTCCACTGGGAGGCCGTGGGTGTCCCTGCGTCTGCAAACGCGGGTTGCCGCGGTAGTCGGGGGGGTGGTCGTGCTGAGCGGGCTGCCTTCCGCGCTCGTCGTGCCTGCGCTGCCACCCCAGCCGTTGGGCTGTCACGCACACCCATCCGGTCCGCCGCTGCGCTACCTGGTGCTGTTTTCCGTCTCGGCGCCTGAGCCGGATACGACCAGGACGATCCGCGAGGCGTGCGGCACCAGCACCGCCTACTATCCGGAGATCGGGGTGGCCGTCGCCACCTCCACCGAGCCCAGATTCGCCTCCCGACTCGGCCTCGACCGCGCCTACAGCGCCCAAGCCGCAGCCGAGCCGGCCGGGTCGGCGCTGGACAACCCCCCTCACCACCTTCCCCAGGTGGAACACGGGAGGGCACCCGACCGCTCCGCTGAGCAGTGGGATATGGAGCTGATCAACGGGCCGCAAGCCAGAGCGGTCGATCCGGGCAGTCCCGAGGTGGTCGTCGGAGTACTCGACTCCGGGATCGACGCGACACATCCCGACCTAACCACCGCCGTTGACACCACCCGCTCCGCAGGATGCCTGTCCGGCAGACCCGATCCGAGGTCGAGCGCGTGGCGTCCCACCACCTCCGCGCACGGCACTCATGTGGCCGGGACGATTGCCGCTGCCGATGACGGACGGGGCATCACCGGGGTGGCCCCCGGGGTCCGACTGGCCTCGGTGAAGGTCGTTGACGACGACGGATTCATCTATCCCGAGTACGCGATATGCGCCTTCATGTGGGCGGCGAAGGTGGGGTTGCGAATCGCCAACAGCAGCTACTTCATCGATCCGTGGCTGCGGACCTGCTCCGACGTGTCGGGGCAGGCGATCGCCTATGAGGCCGTTCGGCGGGCGGTGGAGTACGCCACAGCACAGGGGGTGCTCAGCATCGCCGCGATGGGCAATGAGCGGATGGATCTGGCGAGCCCTCCCCAGGATCAGCGCAGCTCGGACACCATCTCCGGATCGCCGCCCCGCTCGGTGGATGACGCCTGCGACGTGCTTCCCGCCCAGCTGCCCGGGGTGGTAGCGGTGTCCGCGGTGGGGGCGTATGGGGACATGTCGGAGTACAGCTCATTCGGGCTGGGCGTGGTGGCGGTGACAGCTCCCGGCGGCGACACCGACCAGCGACCGTGGGTGTCCTCCAGCGGATGCGTGCTCTCCACCATCCTGGGGGGGTACGGCTACGCCTGCGGCACGTCCATGGCGGCGGCGCACGCCTCCGGCGTGGCCGCGCTCCTCGCCTCCTCCCGACCCCGAGCCGGCCCCGAGGAGTTGGCCGCGCTGCTGCGTCGGCAAGCCGACCCACTGCCGTGCCCGACACACTCCGACTGCACGGGCGAGCGCGTCAATTCCTTCTCCGGCCATGGCCTGGTGGATGCGCTGGAGGCGGTGGTGTCCCACCCGGCCTCCCGGCCCCACTCACCGGATCAAGAACCGTGAAAAGCAGGGTTGCGGACCGGTGAGCCCTGACCTACGGGCCTGATCGGTAACAGCTGCCTGCCGCTGGGACCGATCTCGATGTCAGTGCCCATCGAGGGGCACACTCCGCAGTCGAAACACGGCGTCCAGCGGCAGTCGTCCTGCTCACGGCCGGCCAGCGCATCCTGCCAATCGTCCCAGAGCCATTCCCGGTCCAGCCCGGAGTCCAGGTGATCCCAGGCCAGCACCTCGTCACGGCCGCGCTCGCGAGTGGTGAACCACGCCAGTGACACTCCCAGAGGGGTGAGTTCCGCTTCGGACGCGGCGACCCACCGGTCGTAGGAGAAGTGCTCACTCCAGCCGTCGAAACGACCGCCCTCGCGCCACACCCGCTCGATCACTCGTCCGAGCCGCCGGTCCCCCCGCGAGAGCAGACCTTCGATGAGCGCGGGCTTGCCATCGTGGTATCGCATTCCGACATTGCGACCGATCCGGCGATCGGAGTTGATCTCAGTACGCAGCTTGCGCAGGCGGGCGTCGACCACCTCGGGATGCTCCTGAGCGGCCCACTGGAAAGGGGTGTGCGGCTTGGGCACGAAGGCACCGATCGAGATCGTGCAGCGAATGTCGTGACGACCGCTGGCTTCCCGGCCGGCTCGGATGACATTGTGTGCCATGTGCGCGATCGCCAGGACGTCGTCGTCGGTCTCGGTGGGCAGACCGCACATGAAGTAGAGCTTCACCTGCCGCCAGCCCGCCCCGAAGGCGGTGGAGACAGTACGGATGAGGTCCTCTTCGGACACCATTTTGTTGATCACTCGACGGATCCGTTCGGAGCCTCCCTCGGGGGCGAAGGTCAGACCGGAGCGGCGGCCGTTGCGGGAGATCTCGTTGGCGAGGTCAATGTTGAACGCATCGACGCGGGTCGAAGGCAGGCTCAGACTGGTGCCGGTGCCCTCGTAGCGGTCCGCCAGACCCTTGGTGATCTCGCCGATTTCAGAATGATCCGCGCTGGACAGCGACAGCAGACCCACCTCGGTGAATCCGGTGGCATCCAGGCCGCGCTGGACCATCTCACCGACACCCTGAAGGGACCGTTCCCGCACCGGGCGGGTGATCATTCCGGCTTGGCAGAAACGGCAGCCACGAGTACACCCGCGGAAGATCTCCACACTCATCCGCTCGTGCACGCTCTCCGCGATCGGCACCAACGGTTGCTTGGGGTAGGGCCACTCATCGAGGTTCATCGTGGTGCGCTTGGCCACCCGCTGCGGAATTCGGGTGCTGGTCGGCACGACCTGCTCGATGGTGCCGTCGTCGTGGTAGCTGACCTCGTAGCAGCCGGGTACGTAAACGCCGGGTGTCGTGGCCAGCCTGCTCAGCAGTTCGGGACGGCCACCCGGGCAGTTCTGTGACTTCCAGTCCCGCACGACCGCGGTGATCTCGAGTACCACTTCCTCACCATCGCCCAAGACCACGGCATCGACGAAGTCGGCGATCGGCTCCGGGTTGAACGCGGCGTGGCCTCCGGCAACGACGACCGGATCCTGATGGGTGCGTTCTGCGGCATGCAGGGCAATCCCGGCGAGGTCCAGTGCGGTGAGCAGATTGGTGTAGCCGAGCTCGGTGGCAAAGGACACCCCGAGCAGGTCGAATGCCCCCACCGGGCGGTGCGCCTCCACCGTGAACTGCGGAACGCCGTGCTCCCGCATCAGCTTCTCAAGATCCGGCCAGACCGCGTAGGTGCGCTCGGCGAGGACGTCGGGCTGCTCGTTGAGCACCTCGTACAAGATCATAATTCCCTGGTTGGGTAAGCCGACCTCATAGGCATCCGGGTACATCAGCGCCCAGCGCACCGCAGTGGTGTCCCAGTCCTTCACCGTCGAGTTGAGCTCACCTCCCACGTACTGCACCGGCTTGGACACGCGGGGCAGCAACGACTCGAGTTGCCCGAACACCGATCTGACAGCCATGGCCGCCAGCGTAGTTGGCCGCCCTACACGAGTTGCCTACCGGAGCAGGAGGGCTCGCAGGCGCCGGGAGGCCACTACGACGCCGACGAAGGCCATCACCAGGAAATACGCCAGGTGGCCCAGCATCGACCAGCCGACCACCCCGGCGGTGAGCCCGCGCATCAGCTCGACGGCGTGGTAGAGCGGGAACGCCTGCACCAGCCATTGCAGCGTCGGCGGGTACACCGAGAGCGGGAAGAAGGTCGCGGAGAACAGGAACATCGGTACCACCGCGAGTTGGACCAGGTCGAAGTCCTGCCAGGAGCGCATGAATGAGGTGGCCGCCAGCCCGACCGCGGCGAATGCGAACGCCACGAGCAGCGCGGCGGGCAGCGCCAGCAGCGCCCAGAGCGAGGAGACAAGTCCCAGAGCGAGCATCACGCCGAGAAATGCGGCTGCGTAGAGCCCGCCGCGGATCAGCGCCCAGCCGATCTCGCCCAGCGCAATGTCCACCGGGCCCAACGAGGTGGCCAACATCGCGTCGTAGAGCTTGGTGTGCCTGAGCTTGAAGAAGATGTTGAACGTCGAGTCGAACACCGCCCCGTTCATGGCGGATGCGGCCAACAGCCCGGGCGCGATGAACGCCGCGTAGCTCAGCTGCTGCCCTCCCGGGCCGCCGACGTCGCCGATCAGGCTGCCCAGCCCGCTGCCCATGGCCAACAGGAAGAACAGTGGTTCGAAGAACCCGGAGAAGATCGCCAGCCAGGTGCTGCGCGAGGCGAGCGAGGAGCGCACGATGAGCATCCGGGCCCGGCCGGCGTACAGGGCCGGTGGGAGGGCCCGCACCAGCAACCCACCCCGCAGTGGGCCGGTCCCCGATGACGTCTCCCACAGCGTGATCATGGATTCAACCTCACCCGGAACTGTCGGCGACACCACAACACGCCCCCTAACAGCAACGCCACCAGGTAAGCGATGTGCCCAGCCGCGGACCACAGCTCCCATCGACCCAGTGCGACGCCGCGGGCCAGCTCGACACCGTGCCATAGCGGGCTGAGCCAGGCCAGCGGTCGGACCAGTTCAGGGAGCTGGGAGAGGGGGAAGAAGGTGCCGGAGAACAGTGTCATCGGCATCACCACGAATCGGAACACGGCGGCGAACCGATTACCCTCGTTGTCCTGTGCGGCCGCGAACGCCACCAGCGGGGCGCTGCAAGCCATCCCGCACAGCACGGCGAAGACCAGGGCGG
>JBOHHD010000504.1:0-6194 GCA_050700515.1 Pseudonocardiaceae bacterium | reverse complement strand
GACGAGGGAGTATCGATGATCGAGGCGAATGGCCTCACCAAGAGTTACGGCACGACACTGGCCGTCAACGATCTGTCATTCACCGTGTCGCCAGGGCGGGTGACCGGCTTCCTCGGCCCCAACGGCGCCGGGAAGTCGACCACCATGCGCATGATGCTGGGGCTGGACCGGCCGAACACCGGTGACGTGCGGATCGACGGCAAGCGCTACGCCGAGCTGACGCACCCGCTGCACACCGTCGGGGCGCTGCTGGACGCGAAGTGGATGCATCCCAACCGCTCGGCCAGAGCGCATCTGCGCTGGCTGGCCCGGTCGAACAAGATCTCCGCCAAGCGGGTCGACGAGGTACTGGGGCTGGTCGGGCTCACCGAGGTGGCGGGCAAGCGGGCCGGTGGGTACTCGTTGGGCATGTCGCAGCGCCTCGGCATCGCGGCCGCGCTGCTGGGAGATCCGCAGGTGCTGTTGTTCGACGAGCCGGTCAACGGGTTGGATCCGGAGGGTATCGCCTGGATCCGGACCTTCATGCAGTCGCTGGCGGCCCAGGGCCGCACCGTGTTCGTCTCCAGTCATCTGCTCTCCGAGATGGCGATCACGGCGAGCGAGCTGGTGGTGATCGGCCGCGGCCGATTGATCACGCAGTGCACCACGGCGGATTTCGTGGAGAACGCCACGCAGAGCACCGTGCGGGTGCGCACCCCGCAGACCGCCCGGCTGCGCGCGGTGCTGGCCGGACCGGGCCGGACGGTGACCGAGGAGGACGGCGGGCTGCTCGTCATCGGTCTCACCAGCCAGGAAGTCGGCGAGCTGGCCGCCGCGCACGGCCTGGTGCTGCACGAGCTCTCCCCGCAGCGCGGTTCGTTGGAGCAGGCGTTCATCCAGATGACCGGGCAGGACGTCGAGTTCCACGGCCTCACGTCGCTGCCCGCCGAGAATCAGCGCCAGGCCATGGAAGTGATGGCAGGGACGAGCCAGCGGCCGAACCAGGGAGTGGCCCAGCCATGAGCCTGCTCGCCGTCGAACGCATCAAGCTCTTCTCCACCCGTTCGCCCTGGTGGTGCAGCGCCTTGGTGGTGATTCTCGGGATCGGATTCGCCGCGGTGATCTCGCTTTTCGCCAGCGAGGATTTCCCGATCTCGGTCGCGTTGACCCAGGCCGGTCTCGGGCTGGGCAGCTTCATCGCGATGGTGCTGGCCGCGATCGCGATCACCAGCGAGTACCGCTTCGGCACGATCCGCGCCACCTTCGCGGCGGTGCCGGATCGGACCGCGGTCCTGCTCGCCAAGACCGTCATGGTCGCGGTCCTGCTGGGACTCGTCGGCCTGGGAACGGCGTTCGCGGCGTGGGGGGTGGCCCATCTCATCGATGGCAGTCCGGCCACGGTGATCGACAATGCCGGCGAGTGGCGCGCGGTCGCGGGAAACGGGCTGCTCTATGCTGGCTACGCGGTCATCGCGATCGGCGTGGGTTTGCTGGTCCGACAAACAGCGGGCGCGATCTCCCTGCTGCTGGTCTGGGCACTGGTTGTCGAGAGCGTCATTGCGCCGATTCTGGACGGCACCCTGCAGCTGAACATCTCCCGCTGGCTGCCGTTCGCCAACGCGGGCAACTTCATCACCTCGGGAGATACCGCGTCCACCGGTCAGGCCCAGGGCGGACCAGTGATCGATTATCCGTTCGGCGGACCGTGGGGGAGTTTCGGCTACTTCGCCGCCATCGCGGTAGCTGTACTGGTGCTCGGAATCGTGGTCGCCAACCGGCGGGACGCCTAGCGGAGCGGGCCGGTCGGCAGGTCAACAACAGGCGCCTTTCGCGGACCATTCGGGGGTGCGCGGAAGGATAAATGGGGGGAGCGAGGCCCGGGCCGCCATTCGGGGGCGGCCCGGGTCCTTCGTCTGTTCTGGGGGTTCTCCCGCTCAGCCCGCTGACCGCGGGACGGGGTGCTGTGCGCGGCGCTGTGGTGTTTGGTAGGCGTGGTTCCAGAGCAGCTCCAGCGGTCCGCGGTCGAACCGGCGCAGCCACCACACCGAGAGCGACATGAACAGCGCGCAGATGCCCACCCACGCGCCGATCACCCACCACGGCCGGGCGTCGGCGAAGCGGGTGGCCAGCCCGAGGCCCCAGTCGTAGCACAGCGCGCCGGCCACGAGGTTCTGGAACACGTAGCAGGACAGCGCGGTGCGCCCCACCGCGGTCATCCCGGTGCGCAGCAAGCCGGGTCCGGCGGCGAGCCGGTAGGTCACCGTGGTGATCAGGCCGAGCAGTCCGAGGGCGACGAACGGTGGCAACAGGTAGCGGTCCACCAGGAACCAGTCCGGTCCGGTGAAGGTGGTGAGCAGGTTCAGCGGAGCCGCCACCCCGAGCCCGACGGCCATCAGCCGCACCCGGATCCGGCGGCCCGCGGCGTCGTCGGCCAGCGCTCCGGCGCGCAGCAACCGGGAGCCGGCCAGGAACAGCACGATCCCCAGCGGGACGATGAACACCGCCTCGATGCGGTACACCGGGGCCAGCGTGATCCGGTCGAGCACCTGCTCGGTCCAGCTGTCGGTGGGGAAGGACAACGGCGGTCCACCACCCGCAGCGGGCGCGGCGCTCGCGAGCAGCACCGTCAGCAGGACGACGACCAGCACGTGCAGGGCGCCGACGGCGATCATCCACGCCCGCACCGCCCGGTCACTGCGGCCGATCAGCCACGCGACGATCACCGCGGTCACCGCGTAGCCCATCAGGATGTCGAACTCGAAGACGAGCAGGTAGTGCAGCAGACCCTCGACGAACAGCAGGGCTGCCCGCCACAGGTACCAGCCGGGCCAGGGCGCGCCGCGCCGGCGCGCCGACTGGTACTGCAGCTCCAGTCCCATTCCGAACAGCAGGGTGAGCAGGGCCAGGAACTTTCCGTTGGCGAGGAAGCCCAGCGTCTGTCCGATCGGGTCCAGGGAGGTCAGCCCCTTCAGCACTCCCGCCGGACCCTGGGGGTCGGTGAAGATCCAGATATTGGTGCCCAGCGTGCCCAGGATGGCCAACCCGCGCAGCACGTCGAGGACATCGATTCGCCGGCTCATCATGGGTACGAGCCTGACCGCTCCGCCGGTCCGTCCGCGTCGGCCACCAGCCGCGTCGCAGGTCATCACTTCGATGGACCTCACCCTGCTGCTGAAGAACGACGCCGCGGCGTGGCACGGTGTGCTCGAATGGGCACCGTGCCCAGCGCACCTTTTCTTTCGCTACGACCGTCCCCGCCAGGGTCGTCCTGGCGGGGGTCGTCTTGGCGCAGGTCGTCCTGGCAGGGGTCGTCCTGGCAGGGGTCGTCCTGGCGGGGGTCGTCACAGCCCGATCTCCTGCTCGCGGCGGCGTGGTTCGGGCTGGGGACGCTGTTCTATGTCACCGGCCTGCAGGAATCGCTCTCCCCCGGCGCGCAGGCGGTTGTGCTGTGGCAGCGGTTGGTCGTGCTCGCGGTGGGCTGCGTCGCGGTGGCGGCCCGTCGCCGTGCGCCGCTGCCCTGCCTCGGCCTCGCCGTCCTGGTCGTGCTCGTCGACGGGATGCAGGGCACCAGTCTGCCGGTGCTGCTGGTACTGACCGAAACGCTGCACAACGCAACGCTGCGCGGCTCGCAACGGGTCAGCCGAGCGGTGGCGGCGGGGGCAGCGGTGACGACGGTGGTACTCACGGTGAGCGCCGGCGTCGAAGCCGGGGACTGGCGGACCGGTGTCGTGGTGCTCCTGCAGGCCGGGACGGTCCTGCTGTTGCCGGTGTGGTGGGCCATCGAGGTGCGCCAGTACCGCGATCTCGCCGGCGCCGAGCGGCGCAGCGCCGCCCAGCAGGCGCGGATCGCCGAGCTGGACCGTCATGCCGCGATCTCCGCCGAGCGCGCCCGGATGGCCCGAGACCTGCACGACGTCATCGCCGGGCACCTGTCGGCGATCGCGTTGCAGTCCGCAGCGGTGCTCTCGATGGCCGACGGCGATCCGGCCACCGCCCGCACCGTGCTGGCCTCGGTGCGGGAGAACAGCGTGCAGTCGCTGGCCGAGATGAAGGCCATGATCGACCTGCTGCGCGCCGAGGAAGCCGACCCGCACACCGCCCCGGCCAGGCTGGCCGATCTGGAGCGGCTGCTGGACTCCGCCCGTGCCGCCGGCCTGCAGGTGAGCGTGCAGGCTGTGCTGACCGAAGAGCTCCCAGCGGCGGTGGACCTCACCGCGTACCGCATCGTGCAGGAGGCGCTGACCAACGCCGTCAAGCACGCCGGGGGTTCCCGGGCCACGGTCATGGTCCGCCGCGACGGTGACGCGGTGGTCATCGAGGTGACCAATGACCGCACTACGGGTACCCCGGCCGGTATTGCCGAGGGCACCGGCCTGGTGAGCATGCGGGAACGGGCGGCCGCGTTGGGCGGCACCCTGACCGCGGGGCCGGCCGAGGGGGCATGGCGCGTGCATGCGGTGCTGCCGATGGGAGCGAGCCAACGATGACGATCAGGGTGCTCATCGCCGACGATCACGCGGCGATCCGACTGGGGCTGGTGATGATCCTGTCCGGGGCCGAGGGCATCGAGGTGGTCGGCGAGGCCGGCGACGGCGCCGCCGCGGTGGGCCTGGCCCGCGCGGTGCGCCCCGATGTGGTGCTCATGGACGTCCGGATGCCGGGCACCGACGGCATCGAGGCCACCCGCGAGCTGGTCGGTGACGGGGTCTGCGAGGTGCTCGTGCTCACCACGTTCGACCTCGACGAGTACGTGCACGAGGCGCTGCGCGCGGGGGCGGCGGGGTTCCTGCTCAAGTCCGTCGAGGCTCCCCGGTTGATCGACTCGGTCCGGCTGGTGGCCGCCGGGGACGGGGTGCTCGAACCGAAGGTGACCAGGCGGCTGCTGCGCACCTTCGCCGCCACCGCAGCGCCCGCCGTGCGCCCCGAGGTTCTGGACCAGCTCACCGCCCGCGAGCGTGACGTGCTCGGCTGCCTCGGCGATGGCCTGTCCAACGCCCAGATCGCGCGGCGCCTGTTCATCTCCGAGGCCACCGTCAAGACCCACGTCTCCCGGGTGCTCGCCAAGCTGGACCTGCACTCCCGCGTCCAGGCCGCGATCCTCGCCCAGGACGCCGGCCTGGTCCGTGCGGAGCCTGCGCCTCCCCCGGGTGGTCGCCGATACGGGCGAAGGGGTTCGTGATGGTGATGAGCCGCTGTACCGTCCCGGCAACCGGTACGTCGAAGCCGCCCGCCCGTGGGAACCGGTCAAAACCGAACGTAAAGGTCAAGCCGACAGCAGTGTGCTTGAGGCGGTGCCCGTCGAAGCCCGGTGTTCCCCGAATCGACATAGCCGGTGACTGACCGGCTGCACAAATGGACGACCTCGGACACCTGTGAGGGAGCCGATCGAAGTGGCTCAGCGCACGAGCCGAAAGGTTTTAGCGTGCCCGAAGCGTACGTATTGTCCTCGTGACCATTGATACCTACCACCGACCGTTTATCGCTATTTTTCGACCGCTCACCGCGTGATGCTTTTTTGTCCTCTCCGAGGTGCCGGTTTTTGTCGGCGGTGCTCGGGAGAATCAGGGCATGACCGTAGCGATCTGCGATTCGGTGCAGGTGATGTCGAGATGTCTCGACAGCCTGCGCGGGTCGGTGCACGGTCTGGATGATCAGGAGATTGTGCAGACGTTGCGCGAGATCGAAAACGTTTCTCGTCGGACGCAGTCGGTGATGCTGGAGGTGGTCGCCGAAGCCGAGTCGCGGGGCATCGCGGCGCGGGAAGGGTTCGCCAGCACCGCGCGGCTGCTGGCGGGGATGTTGCGGCTGTCGGCCGCCGAGGCGCGGGCCCGGTGCGAGCAGGCGGCGCTGGTGGGTATCCGGCGGGCTCTTACCGGTGAGGTGTTGATGCCCCGCCTGCCTGCGACCGCGGCGGCGCTGGCGGCTGGTGAGATCGGTGCCGGTCAGCTACGGGTGATCACTGAGACGATGGCCACGCTGCCTGCCTCGGTGCCCGAGCCGAGGCGGGAGCAGGCCGAGGCCGATCTGGCCGGTTACGCCCGTGACTTCGACCCCCGCCGACTGCGGATCATCGCCCACCGCCTGCTGGTCAACCTCGATCCCGACGGTCCCGCCCCCGTCGACGACCCTGCCCCTACCACTCCAGCGCGGGGTGAGCTGTGGCTCCGGGACCGCCGCGACGGACGGCTGGGCCTGGAGGGCTGGCTGGATGCCGA
>JBOHHD010000503.1:0-1537 GCA_050700515.1 Pseudonocardiaceae bacterium | reverse complement strand
GCGGCGCGGACTACCTGGCCCTGCTGATGCTCCCGTTCGGCGAGCAGCAGGTGCGGGAGTACCTGGCGGTCAACCTGAACCGTGACGCGACCTGGGTGGACGGGTTCCTCGACACCATCGCCGCCATGCACAACCTGCCCGAGCTGGCCCAACGCCCGCTGACGCTACGGTTGATCGCCGACCAGGTGGAGTTCATCGAGAACGCCAAACTCCAGGGCCGCACGCTGCGCTCGGTGGACCTCTACGGCGAGGTCGTCGAACGCTGGCTGTCCCGCGACAGCAGCAAGCACACCCTCACCCCCGAGCACAAGCAGCTGCTGATGGAGGAGATCGCGGCCGCGTTGTGGCGCTCCGGGCGCAACTCCTGGGGGGCGGCCGAAGTCGACGACTGGCTCTTCGACCTGCTCGAGCGCCGACCCAAGCTGCAGCGGTACTACCGCGAGCGGGGGCCTGACCTGTGGATGGCCGACTTCCGGACCGCCACCTTCCTCAAGCGCGAGCACGACACCTTCGAGTTCGGCCACCGGTCCCTGTTCGAGTACTTCCTGGCCCGCTACCTGTGCCGGACCCTGATCGAGGCCGGCGCCACCGACGGCCGGAGCCTCGACCCGCTCGCCATGACGGTGCCCAGCCCGGAGACGCTGGACTTCCTCGGCCAGTTGATCGCCGCAGCACCGGCCGAGCCCCGGACCGCAGCGCTGGCCGGGCTGTCCCGGATCGGGCGCCAGTACCTGCCCCAGACCTCGGAACTGGCCCTCGCCTACGCCCTGCAAGCGGCCCAGCACGGGCACCCGCATCAGTCCCTGGTCGGGGTCCGCCTGATGGGCGCCCGGCTGAGCGGGTGGACCATGGGCACACAGGGGCCCGGCGGCCCGCGGCTGTCCATGGCTAGGGCTGATCTGACCGGAGCGGACCTGCGACGCGCGAAGTTCCACCGGGTGGACCTGACTAGGGCCGACCTGAGCGGTGCCGATCTGACCGGCGCGGAGCTGCACAACTCGCTGCTGACCTCGGCGCGCTTCGACGGCTCGCAGGCGGTCGGGACCATCGTCCGGGATTGCGCGCTCGATAGCGCCGAGATCGCCCGCGCCGCCACCTACCGGACCCAACTTCTGCGGTGTACCCCGGCGCCGACGCCAGCTCCCGGACTGCTGATCGCTCCGCTGCCCAGCGGCGACCAGCCGGAAGCAAGAGATGCCTCGCCACTGTGCCCGCTGATCGGCCAGAGCGGTGAGGTGTGGGCGGTGGCGTGGTCGCCGGATGGCACCCGCCTGCTCAGCAGCGGCGGCGACGACAGCAGAGGTGGCGGGACAGTGCGGGTGTGGGATGCGGTGAGCGCCGAGTTGGTATACGAGTTGAGCGGCCATCGCGGTGGGGTGGTGGCGGTGGCGTGGTCGCCGGATGGCACCCGCCTGCTCACCGGCGACAGCGGCATCGGCGGCGGCGGGACAGTGCGGGTGTGGGATGCGGTGAGCGCCGAGCTGGTATACGAGATGAGCGGCCATCGCGGTGGGGTGGTGGCGGTGGCGTGGTCGCC
>JBOHHD010000502.1:0-8601 GCA_050700515.1 Pseudonocardiaceae bacterium | reverse complement strand
GTCCTCGCTGGCGCGCGTGAGGGGCGGTCAGGCCCGGGCCTCGGTGCAGCTCGCCGGGTGGGCGGAGCAGTGGCTGGGCGCCGACGCCTCCGAGGCGGTACGCCGCGACCTGCTGGCCGAGCTGGCGCACCTGCACGTCATCACGGCGTGGTGCTGCCATGACGGCGGCGCGGTGGCGCGGTCACACCATCACTTCGGGCGGGCGGTGGAGCTGGCCACCGCCGCCGGGGACAGCTACGAGGCCGCGTTCGCCCTGCGCCACGCCGGGATGATGCTCATCGATCGCGGGGCACCCAACAACGCGCTGAAGCTGCTCCAGCTCGGCGACGTGCGGCTCAACCAGGCAGCGCCCGACCATCCGCTGGTGCCTGTGGTGCGATCGCAAATTCACCTCGTGTCCGGCTTCGCCCTGTCCCAGCTCGGTGACTCCGAGTCGGTCCGCGCCCAGGCCCGGGAGCACCTGGTCAAGTCCCGGGACAGGTGGACCCCACCGAATGCGCACGCGAAGGGCGACATGAATCTGATCACCGGGATGACCTACTTGCACCTCGGTCGGCTCGACGCCGCCGAGGCCGCCACCGCTTCGTCAGTGCGGACTTTCCTCCAGAGCGGCGACCGGCGCGAGGGCGTGGTCTCCGACCTCATGCTGGCCCACCTGCACCTGCAAGCCGGCGAGCCCCGCGGCCTCGCGCTGGCCAACTCAGCCATCGACGAGGTCGCCCGCACCCGCTCCGGCGTCGCCCGCCGCGTCTACCTCCCCACGCTGATCCACACCCTCGACGCCCGCCCCGGCTCAGACGCGAAGGACCTGGCCCGCAGAGCCCGCCAGCTCGCGGCCTGACCTGCTGATCGCCGCGAACCGATCACTCAGGAGTCGGGACCGGCACGACGACCAGTCCGTCAATGCCCGCGAAATCATCAGGGTTACTGGTATGCACGGGCAAACCGCGGGCCAATGCCACCGCTGCGATCATGGCGTCGTAGGCCCGTGCCTGGGGCTTGCGCCCGTGTCGGCGCAGCGCGGCCGCCACCCGCCCGAACGCCCGCGCCGCCGCGGCGTCGAAGGGCAACGGATCGAAGTCCGACTCCGCCTGCTGCAACACAGCCTGACGGTCCGCGCGTTCCCGTTCCGACGCCGCTACCAGCGGACCCACTGACAACTCCGCCAGCGTGATGGTCGAGATCAGCGGCACCTCGGGCAACGCCGACGCATCAGCCAGGCGCGGCAGATTGATCACAGTGCTGGTATCCAGCAAGCCCGCCGCCGATGCGATCACAGCGACGGGTCCAGCGCGGCATCGATGTCAGCTCGGAAGGCCTCCAGGTCCACCGCCGGGACCGAGCGCCACCGCGCCAGCAACGTACTCGCCGTCACCCGAGGACGCGGCAGCGGCCGCAACTCGCCCACCGGCACGCCAGCCCGGGTCACCGTCAACGACTCACCGCGCTCAACCCGCTCCATCACTTCCCCACCACGATTACGAAGCTCACGGATCGTCACCTCATCCACAACCCAACTGTATCACACGTGAGACAACAGCGATGGGTAACGCCAGTCGCCTTTGAGCTGCTGCGGCTTCGTTGCCAGCAATCAGAGATCGTCAAGCGGGGGATGCTTGAAGGGAAACGTCACGCGTGACTCCGGAAGCGGCATTCACGAGATTGCGTTAGGCAAATATGGTGTGCCATGAACGCGAGGAGGTCGTATGGGTAGCGGTGTGCTCGATCGTGGTGTTGGGCCAGACTGTAGCCGTACCTGCCGTGGAAGAAGTTGGTCGCCAAGAAGACCTAGGGAGTTGCCGAGGGCATCGTACCCAAGACTTACCAGTATCGGATCCGGCAGGTCATACCTTGCTGTGAACACTCAGATAATGGTGCAGGACCTCATGGCCCGCTTGAACGCCCACTGAATAGCGGATGGAATCTCCGGCAAGTCCGAGGACGGTGCGACCGAGGGTATGCTGGGCTGCCGGGCGAGCTCACCCTTCCGTTTGGTGAACTCGATGAATCCCTCCCTAATCCCGTCTACTATTTCTTCGATGGTATAGGTACCGCTGAACAAGTTGTCCATGTTTTTCAGGATCGTGGGCGTGAATCCACTGTCGAGTAACAGTTTCGTCAACAGCAGCGTGATGTTGGTGCGACCGTTGCCGCCGGTGAAGGGATGGATGACGTGCAGCGCACGGATCACTTTTGCGATTGCCGCCAGGCGCTTATCCTCATCCGTATTCGCTTCCGCCAGTTCCTCTCCGAACCGGGCACCGACAGCGTCCACCAACAGCGGAGCCCGCTCGCGCGGGTAGTTCACGGAGATGGTGCGTTCGTCGATGACCCCCGTGAGACAGGCAAATTTGTACGCGAGCGACTCGGGCGCGCGCTCGGCAGGCAGGACTTCACCAGGTTTTGACTCCTTCTCCTTCTCTTCGTTTTTATACTTCTTCAACTTCAGTATGATGAGCTCGGCATCGTTGTTGTCCTTGGGTACGGGGTAGAGTAGATGCACAGGTTCTGGTATCCCTTTGATTAGGATCTTCTCATCTAAAAGGTCTTTGGCGATCTCTCTTGGCGGATTTTCGTCGGTCAGTGGGAAACTCACCGCACTCGCCACCTTTTCGCCCTGCTCGACGCGTTCTCTAGGGTCGCCGGTGGACCACTATTCCATGAGGACCGGTGGTGGTCCATCTGTTTCTGTCATTTTTGTCTGGTCGATATATGCAATGGCGAGCCCATGCAGGGCCTTATAGAACTCCGAGTTGATCGTCTGAAGCTTCTCCTTGCCCTCAAGTAATTCATTGAAAACTTGTTCCATGCTCGCCTGATATCCGAGCGATTTGTCCTTATCGTACAATTTCCCGGGGTTTTCTTTCTAGCGAGTGCTTCATCATGGTCCTTTGGGTTGATATATATCAGCCACCATGCTTCTTTTCGCAAGTGGGCGCTGAGCGGAACCGACTCGGATGTGATTCCGGTGTGGCCCTGATTCCGCTTGGTTTTGGCCAGATTCAAGTGGTTCTCCAGGACAGTGATTTTCGCCTGGATGGCGGCATGATCGATATCCCCGCTGGCGGAGGTGCGCTTTTTCTTACGGCTGGAACTATTGGAGCTCTTGGTCACGCTGGTTCCTCCGTTATTGGGCGCTGGCGCGGTAGGCCAGCACGAGGCCGATGGTGGTGAGGATGGTCTTGTCGCCTTGCAGGACGAGCGCCCAGGCGGCGCCTCCGACGCTGAGGCCAGGGGTTTGCAACATTTTTCCGTCGGTCAGTGCGAGCCGTTTGTCGCCGTTCAGCAGGAAACGCGGAGCGCCGCGTTCGGTCAGCACGTACTTGGCGTAGATGCCGGTGATCTGGCGACCGCTCATGCCCGGGAACAGGTCCGGCGTGAAGGGCAAGATGAGTTCGTTCGTGTCGTCGTCGCTGAGGAACTGCTCCCACTCGTCAGGGAACTCGACGGCCACGTCGACGAAGCGGGCTGCGGGGTACGACTTGAGCATGCCCTTGATCGCGGTGGCGAAGGCTTCGCCGCCCTGGTCTGCGGTGTACTTGACGGTGATCGTCACGTCGAGTACCCCTGGCGGTGGGCGTCGGCCGGCAGTCTCCAGCCGCCATCGGGAGACCGCTCCGGTGCCCTCGAAGGGCAGGTAGCGGTCATCGTCGAAGCGCAGCTCGAACACGCCGTTGTTGTCACGGCCCTCCTCGACGTCGGAGAGCGCGATCTGCTGGCCGGGCCGCCAGTCGCTGCGCAGCGTCGCGGGTGGTGAGCCCTTGGGATCCAGCAGGAACTTGACGGCCTTCGGGTCGGTGGACAGGACGGTCTTGTTGTCGAGCTGGGTCAGGGTGGCGTTGATGCTCAGCGGTCCTTCCTCGCCCTTGAACGTGACGGCGAGTGTCCTGATCTGGCGGCGGAAGTGGCCGGGGAAGTCGCGGTCGAACAACGCCTCGGTCAGCGCGAACTCGCACCGGCCGGTGTTGGTCAGCCCCAGCAGGGCCAGCGGGTCCAGGGCGAGCAGCGAGATCCGTTTCGTGATCTCCATGCCCCGGTTGTCGGCGTCGAGGTACGCCTTGCCCAGCCGTTCCAGGTCCACGCTGAGGGTCTCGCCAGCTAGCAGGCCGTTGCGTCGGCTCTCCCAGTACGTCGGCTGGATGTAGCTGGTCTTGCCATCGGCGCCGCCGCGCTCGAACTGGTAGGCGCGCTCAGCAGAGCGGGCCGTCTCGTAGGCCAGGTGGTAGGTCTGGAAGTACAGCCCGGACAGCCGTCCGGCCATCCAGTTGTAGAGCTGGGCGCCGGCGAACTTGTCGGTCAGGAACGTCGTGACCGCCTTGAGGTGGTCCGTCTGCCGGTTCAGGATGTCCAGCTCGCGCTGTGCGACCGCCACCTGAAGTTCGGCGGCCGCGATCTGGTGGCCCAGCTGCGTCACATCGGTGCGGGAGATGGCCAGCTGAAGCTTCCAGTCCTGCGCCGTACGCTCCTGCTCGGCAACGATCCCGAGCACCTCGCCGAGCATGCTGAGGCCCTCACCGATTGTCGAGGCCATTTCCGACACTTTGTCGAGGGCCTCACCGAACTGTTCGCCGCCGGATTCGGTGCCTATGATGAAAGGTCCGGCCAGCATCTGGGGTATAGCCCTCGCGACGCCTGCGGCGATCTTGAGGCCTCCGGCGACGAACTGCGCGCTCGCCCCCGAGGACATCATGGCGATCTGCGCCACCTGGGTCGGGGACATCCCGGTGGCGATGAGCTGTTCGTAGTGCTGCACTCGCGCGTTGGCCCCGTCCCTGGTCGCCCGCATTTCGAGCAGGTTCTCGGTGGCGATCCGGACCTGCGCCTCCTTGATGTCGCGCGTCATGGCGAGGATCTCGGCCTCCTGCCGGTTCTGGAGCAGCGAGAGCTCCTCGGCGTCCCGCCGTTCCAGGGTGCTGAGCAGATCACCGCCGAACTGGCGCAGCTTGTCGACGAGCTCCTGTGCTTTCTGGATCAAGAAGGTGAAGCGGTAGTGCGGCACGGGTACCTGGGCACCGGCGATGATCTGGTCAAGGGCGACGCCCGAGGCGGCGCCACGGACGAGCGCCATCACGTCGGCCGGTGGCTCGAACAGGGGAACCGGGCGGCTGATGCCCCGGATGTCCTGCGTCTGCCTGATCTTTCTGAGCCGGTCCTCGACCCGGGTCCAGTACTCGAAGAAGGTGCTGTTCTCGGGGATGGAGAAGTACGGGTTCGCGATGCCCGCATGGATGGCGCCCGCGCCCTCCAGCAGGCTGCCTCCGGCGGTCAGGTAGTCGACATGAGCGCCCGCGCTTGGCTGGCCGCGGAATTGGTCGTAGCTGGCCGCGGCCGGTATCGCCCTCGGCCCGAGACTGTGCGGGCGTTCACCGAGCAGGTCGTAGGCGAAGATGTAGAGCATCCGGGCCTCATCGATGCTTTCCGAGGTGTATTGCCGGAAAAGCATGTCGCCCCAGTCGAGCAGGTTGTCGATGTAGGCCATCACGACCGCGCGCCGGTAGGCCACCGGGCGCAGCTCTGCGATCGCGTGCGGATCGAAGGGGTCATTACGATATGCGTTGATCAGGCTTTGCCGATCCCCCATGAGGTTGTACTGCCGGCCCAGCTGCCCGATCATGGCGACTCGCTCCTGCAGACTCAGCTCGATGTCGGTCGGAGCGGAACTTTTCACTTGTGCTGTGATCTGGGCGGCGAAATCCGGTCGAGCGAGCCTGGTCAGGAAGTCCCTTTCCGTGGTGGTCAGTCCGCGGATCTGCTGGAAAGCGGGTGCCAGCTCTTCTAGTTTGTTCAGTGTTTCATCCAGCGATTGCTTCTCCAGCTCGATCTGCAACTTTTTCGGGTTGATCCGCAGCTTCTTCAGGTCGGCGCGGCAACTGGCGGCCAGGGCAGCGACATCGATCGCCAGGAACGGCAGGAAGCGCCAGTAGTCTTTCCGCTCCGTCGGATCGAAGATGTACTCGTACCACCGCCTCGCTTCGTCGAATCGCTGGGCGTTGTTGAGCGCCTGGGCGATCAACAGGGGGGCGTGGAAGAAGATCTCCCAGTAGTAGAGGCCGTTGGAACTCTGGAAGTCCAGGTGCGAGCTGGTCGGGACACCGGCCGCCGCGACCTGGGGGCTGACCCTGATGGTGGTCGCGTTGGAGGTGCTGGCGCTGAACGCGGGCAGCTCGTCGATCTCCTGGGTTTGCGGGGACAGCAGCGCCTCCACGCCTCCGGTCAGCAGCCGCCGATTCAGCTCGTAGGCGGTGCTGGACGTCAGCCGGATGATCTTGACAGGCTTCGCGGCGATCCTGTATGGCAGGGGAAAGACCACGTTCGTCGGGTAGGCGGTGTAGGTGTTGCCCACGAAAAAGAACAGAGTGTCTTCGCTGTCCAGTATTCCGGTGAACCTTTGGGGGAAATCGGCCGGCAGGGCGCGCCAGTTCCCCTGAATCGGCAAGAATTTCAGCGTGGTGTCCAGTTCCTGCCCGTGCTCCAGCATCGCGTAGTTGTCCCTGCTGAAAACATACCGAATAATCGTCACGCTGGAAGACGCCCTTGACCGGCTGGTTGAGGGGCTTGGGATAGCCCTCGTCGATGAAAGCGGGCACCGAACCATCCGCGGCCAGGGTGTACCGAACGAACTCGGTGCCCGACGTGAGGTAGAGCTTGCCGTCGGCGACGTAGGCAGCGTCGACCGAGCCCGTCTCGGTGATGGCCGTCGGGATCTTGCCCAGATTTTTGGTCTGCCGCGTTTGACTACTCTGTCCCGCCACGGTGTGGACATATGTGCCCGTGGTGTTGTTGAAGGAGATGGTGCCGCCTTTGTATGTGAAGGAAGGCCCAGTAGGTACCTCCTGTGGCAGTTTGTCGGCGTTCTTTTCTAGTGGCTTCGTTTCTAGTGGCTTCGGAGGATTACCGGCTCTTCGAGCTTGGCCGGGATGTTGTCACCAGCTGAGCACTGTCTGTAATGGAAGGGCTGTTACTTAGCGTTGTTGCTGGTAGGGGGTCACGCCTGGGTGGTTGCTGGGTGCTCGGGGTGTCGCGGCGGTAATGCCAGGAGTGCCCGCAGTCTTCGAAGATCATGAATCTTGCGAGAAACCATGATCGAGGAGAGCTGCGGGCACTGTGGAACAGGATAAGGCGTCAGCACTGCTGGGCGTGGGCGGTGTGGGGGTCTGGGAGGTGGACCGGGAGCAGGACGGGCAGGTCACGGTGTGGGTGCGGATCAGTGATCCGGACGCGGCGGTGTGCCCGGACTGTCAGAGCCCTGCGGGGCGGGTGCATGAGTGGGTACTGACCCGCCCGCGAGACGTGCCCCGGGGCCGGGATCGGGTGGAGCTGGTGTGGCTCAAGCGACGCTGGAAGCGCGACAACCCGGGAGGTGCCCGGTTGACGTTCACCGAGGCGGTGGGGCAGGTCTCGGCGGGAATGCGGCTGACCCAGCGGCTCCGCGAGCACGCCGGTGACCTGGTGGGCGAGCTCGGGGTGCCGGTGTCGACCGCGGCGGGGGCCTGCGGGCTGTCCTGGCCGAGCACTCACCAGGGGTTCACCGACCGCGCTGAGCCGGTGCTGGCCGCGCCGATGAGACCGGTAGCCGTGCTGGGGATCGACGAGACCCGCCGGGGCCGGCCCCGCTTCACCCGGGATCCCGACACCGATACCTGGGTGGTGGCTGCGGACCGGTGGCACACCGGGTTCGTCGACATCAGCGGCGAGCAGGGCCTGCTCGGCCAGGTCGAGGGCCGCACCGCCGAGGACGCCGCCTACTGGCTACACCAAGCCGGCCCCGCCTGGCGCCAGCACGTCCAGATCGTCGTGATCGACCTATGCACCATCTACGCCTCCGCGGTGCGCCGGATGCTGCCCCACGCCACCCTGGCCGTCGACGCCTTCCACGTCGTTCAACTCGCCACCACGATGGTCGGCGACGTGCGCCGCCGCGTCATCCGGGAGAAATACAGCCGCCGCGGCCGGTCCGGTGATCCGGAGTATGGCATCAAGAACCTGCTGGTCAGAAACCTCGAAAACCTCCATCCCGACCAGTTCGCAAAGATCATCGACACCCTCGGTGGCGACCGGGAAGGCCAGCAGATCCTGCTCGCCTGGATCGCTAAGGAGAAACTCCGCGACCTGATCCGGCTCCGGGCCACCGCAACCACCCCGAGCCCCGAGCAGATCCGCCACCACCTGTTCACGTTCTTCACCTGGTGCGCCGACTACGCCCACATCCCCGAACTACTCACCCTGGCCCGCACCATCGACCGCTGGCGCGACCCGATCATCGCCGCGATCCTGACCGGGGTGTCCAACGCCACCAGCGAGGGCCTCAACCGAGTGATCAAACTCGAAGGACGCAAGGCCTACGGCTTTCGCAACACCACCAACCAACGCCGCCGCCTGCGCTACGCCACCACCCGCGCCCAACGCAGACCACCCACCGTCACCACCAAACGGTCACGTTCCGCGACTAACCCGCAACCCCGTCCCAGCTAAGCTCGAAGAGCCCGAAGTACGCGGCCGGCGAGTAGACGGATCGCGCGTCGTCGCTTTCCCTGAAATCCAGGTTACCGAAGAGTTGTGCATAGCTGGGTGATGAATCGTTCTTCAGCATCTGGTTCCCCT
>JBOHHD010000501.1:0-23337 GCA_050700515.1 Pseudonocardiaceae bacterium | reverse complement strand
GCGCAACCCAGCTCGAGTGACCATGACGAGCCGGCGGGCTGCGGCCTTGGACGGCAGGGTGCTGGCTGTGGTGAGCGCGTGGATGTGCCCCAGGCCTTCCCTTTCTCGCTGGTTGGGTTGGTTCTAGTGGTGGTACTGGTGCACCACGGCGTGGCCCTTGCCACGCCGGATCAATGCCCGGTTGACCGGCACGGTGACCACGAATGCGACGGCCAAAGCGACGGCCAGCGCCCCCCAGAACAGCGGGCTGGTGAGTCCGGCATCCATCGCACCGGGAATGATCAGCATGATCGCGTTGTCGACGATTTCCATGACGGTAATGGAAATGGTGTCCGCGGCCAGGGCCACCCCGAGTGCGGCGCCGAGCGCGAGACCGGAGCGCAGCACCGGGACGATGGTGAACGAGTAGCCGAACAGGAACGCGAGCGCGATCGCCAGCATGATCGTGGGGCCGTTGCTCCAGCCGAGCGCGGTGCCGATGACCAGGCCCAGGATCTCGCCGATGGCGCAGCCGGTGAGGCAGTGCGCGGTAGCAGAGATGGCGAGCCGGTTGAGCTCGCGCCGACCCTGCGGGGTGTCCGGCGCGCTACCGCGCTCACTTGCCCGGTGGTTCGCGGCGTGACCGGCCACGTGGGGATCAACCATGGTCAGGCCTCCTCAAAGCTGAACGTCATCGCTGCGTCGGCGAGCATCGGGTTGAACAGAACGGCCGCAGCGGGTGTGTTCATTCGCCTTCGCCCTCCTTGACCCCGATACGCCACAATACCCTAGGGGGGTAATTTACTCAAGTAGATCGATTGCGCAGACCAGGTCACGGTCCTTCGGGCTCTCTGCTCGCTCAGCTGCCGGGCGCAACCGCCCGGTCCGATCCAGCATGGCGACGGCTGCGGCGCACAGCAGTCCCACCGCCATGAGTCCGAGCCAGGGCAGTGCCGGGAGGCCGGCGGATCGAGCCAGAGGGGAACACGATGATCGTGCCGAGCGCGAGTATGGCGGCGGAGACCACCAGTGGGGCCAGCAACACAGCCGCACCGGCTGTTGAGCCGTTGGCAGTGGCGGTCAACAGCGGGGGAAGAAAGACTGCGCCCCAGGGGAGGAGACCACGGCAATGGGATGGGTACTGGCGGGATGGACTCCCAGCAGATGCAGCAGCTCGAACAGGCCACCGGCGTCCAGTTCGACCGACTGTTCCTGCAAGTGATGATCAAGCACCATGAGGGCGCCGTCACGATGGCCCAGAACGAGCTCGCCAACGGCCAGAATTCTGAGGCCAAACAGCTCGCTCAACAGATCGTCGATGCCCAGCAAGCCGAGATCGACGAGATGAAAGCCCTGCCACCGCAGGGTTGACCGCCGTCCGCTGCCGCTCGCGTACCAGTCGGTTCGGTGGGCGAGTGGCAGTGGAGGTCCCAGGGCACTGGGCAACGCTGGCACCCAGCACCGTTCACCGGGGGCGGAGCCGCATACCCTGACCGCGATGGCCGATCCGTGCACCTACCGCCCGGCGCCGGGGACGATCCCGGATGCCCCCGGGGTGTACCGCTTCCGTGACGATCACCGCCAGGTGATCTACGTCGGGAAGGCCAAGAGCCTGCGCAGCCGGTTGAACTCCTATTTCGCCGACCTGTCCGGGCTGCACCCCCGCACCCGGCAGATGGTCACCACAGCGGCCTCGGTGGAGTGGACGGTGGTCGGTACCGAGGTCGAGGCCTTGCAGCTGGAGTACAACTGGATCAAGGAGTTCGACCCGCGCTTCAACGTGCGCTACCGCGACGACAAGTCCTACCCGGTGCTGGCCGTCACGTTGAACGAGGAGTACCCGAGGCTGCACATCTACCGGGGAGCCCGCAAGCGCGGCGTCCGGTACTTCGGGCCGTACGCGCACGCCTGGGCGATCCGCGAGACCCTCGACCTGCTCACCAGGGTGTTCCCCGCTCGGGTCTGTTCCAACGGCGTGTTCAAGCGACACGGCCAGATCGGTAGGCCGTGCCTGCTGGGTTATATCGACAAGTGCGCGGCGCCGTGCGTGGGCAACGTCACCGCGGAGGAGCACCGGGGGATCGTCGAGGACTTCTGTGACTTCCTGTCCGGCCGGACGGATCGAATGATTCGGCGCCTTGAACGGGATATGGAGGCGGCGTCGGCCGAGCTGGAGTTCGAGCGCGCCGCGCGGTTGCGTGATCATTTGGGGGCGTTGCGCCGGGCGATGGAGAAGCAGGCCGTGGTGCTGGGTGACGGTACCGATGCCGATGTGGTCGCCTTCGCCTGTGACGATTTTGAGGCGGCGGTGCAGGTGTTCCACGTCCGTGGGGGGCGGGTCCGGGGGCAGCGCGGTTGGGTGATCGAGAAAGCCGAGCAGGCCGACCTGGTCGGCCAGTTCCTGACGCAGTTCTACGGGGAACAGGCCGCGCTGGCCGGGGCTGCCGATGATGCCGTTCAGCCGGTACCCCGGGAGGTGTTGGTGCCAGAACTACCCGAGGACGCCGACACCATGACCGAGTGGCTCTCCGGCTTGCGCGGCGCCCGGGTGGCGCTGCGGGTGCCGCAACGCGGAGACAAGCGGGCCCTGGCCGAGACGGTGGCCCGCAATGCCGCGGAGGCCTTCGCCCAGCACAAGCTGCGCCGGGCGGGTGATCTGACCGCCCGGTCCGCGGCGCTGCAGGAGATCCGTGAGTACCTGGGGATGGACTGCGCCCCGCTGCGCATCGAGTGCATCGACGTCAGCCACGTGCAGGGCAGTGACGTGGTGGCCTCCCTGGTGGTCTTCGAGGACGGGTTGCCGCGCAAGTCCGATTACCGGCGTTTCGCGATCCGCGATGCCGCCGGGGAGGGACGCTCCGACGACGTGGCCAGCATCGCCGAGGTGGTGCGCCGGCGTTTCACCCGCTACCTGCGGGAGAACGGGCGGGAGCCCGCTGAATCCGACCCAGCCAACGGCGGCGGCCCAGCCGAGCCGACCGGCATGCGTGGGGTGGACCCCGAGACCGGACGCCCCCGCAAATTCGCCTATCCGCCGAATCTGTTGCTCGTCGATGGCGGCCCGGCCCAGGTGGCTGCCGCGTCGCAGGCGATGTTCGAGCTCGGTGTGACCGATGTGGCGATCGCCGGGCTGGCCAAGCGCCTGGAAGAGGTCTGGCTGCCCGGTGAGGTCGATCCGGTGATCCTGCCACGCACTAGCGAGGCGCTTTACCTGCTGCAAAGGGTGCGGGACGAGGCCCACCGCTTCGCGATCGGCTACCACCGGCAGAAGCGCTCGGCGCGGATGACCAGCTCCGCGCTGGACGGCGTCGTCGGGCTGGGACAGGCCCGGCGTACCGCACTGCTCAAGCACTTCGGATCGGTACGCCGGATTCGGCAGGCCAGTGTGGCGGAGATCACCGAGGTACCCGGGGTGGGTCCACGCCTTGCGGAGGTGGTGTTCGCCGCGCTGGGCCACTCACCCGGCGACCGAGACAATGAGAATGAGAGCGACGAAGGGGAGGCGCCGTGATCGACTACAGCAGCGATCCACCGGGAGGCGCGCCGGGAACTCCCGGCGGCATCGAGGTCGCCGTGGTGTCCGGGCTGTCGGGGGCCGGTCGCAGCACGGCGGCCAAGGTGCTCGAGGATCTGGGCTGGTTCGTGGTGGACAATCTGCCCCCCGAACTGATGGCCACCATGGTGGATCTGGGGGCACGGTCCCAGGGTGTGGTGACCCGGGTGGCGGTGGTGATGGATGTACGCAGCCGGGCCTTCACCGACGACCTGGCCGCTGTGATCAAGGATCTGGATGCCCGCGGTTACCGGCCCAAGGTGCTGTTCCTGGAGGCTACCGATGCGGTGCTGATCCGGCGCTTCGAGCAGGTGCGGCGCAGCCACCCGCTGCAGGGCGAGGGCCGACTGGCCGACGGGATCGCCGCGGAACGCGCCTTGCTCGCCCCGTTGCGTGATGAGGCCGATCTGGTGCTCGATACCACCGGGCTGTCCGTTCACCAGCTCCGGGCCAAGATCGAGCACGCGTTCGGCGGAGAGGCCAGCACCCGCACCCGGATCACCGTGTTGTCGTTCGGATACAAGTATGGCCTGCCCATGGATGCCGACCTGGTGATCGACGTACGATTCCTGCCCAACCCCTTCTGGATCCCGGAGTTGCGCGATCTCAGCGGGGTGGATTTCGCGGTTCGGAACTATGTGCTGGCCCAGGAGGGTGCTGAGGAGTTCCTCGCGCGCTACCTGGAGCTGCTGCGGTTGATCGGCGGTGGCTACCGGCGGGAGGGCAAGCGCTACCTCACCCTTGCGGTGGGGTGCACGGGTGGCAAGCACCGCAGCGTTGTCATTTCCGAGGCACTGGCCGGTCGGCTGGGGGAGGAGGATGGGATTACCGTCAAGGTGGTGCACCGGGACGTGGGTCGCGAGTGACTCGCGAGGACACCCCGTTCCCTGTCAAAGCCACGGCTATGGGCGTCAGAAAGGGCGCCGTGGGGGTCACCGCGGGCCTCAAGGCTGTCGCGCTGGGGGGCGGCCATGGCCTGTACGCGACGCTCACCGCCCTGCGCAACATCACTGACCACGTCACCGCGGTGGTCACGGTTGCCGACGACGGCGGGTCATCCGGACGGTTGCGCCGAGAACTGGGCACGCTCCCGCCGGGGGATCTGCGAATGGCACTGACCGCACTGGCCGCGGCCCAGGGCACCGCGGCACGCTGGCGAGAGGTCTTCGCACACCGGTTCGGGGGCACCGGGGCGCTCGCCGGACACACCGTGGGCAATCTGATGCTGGCGGGGCTGCTGGAGGTGCTCGGCGATCCGGTGGCGGTGCTGGATGAGGCGTGTCGGTTACTCGGAGTACGTGGCCGGGTGCTACCGATGGCCGACGAACCCCTGGACATCGAGGCCGAAGTGGCCGGGCTGGACGGTGACCCGCAGGTGCTTCGCCGCATCCGCGGCCAGGTGGCGGTGGCCACCACCCCGGGCCGGGTGCATCGGGTGTGGCTGCATCCCGAACGACCGCGAGCTTGCGCCGAAGCGGTCCGTGCGGTTCGCGAGGCCGATCTCGTCGTGCTCGGACCTGGCTCGTGGTTCACCAGCGTGCTGCCCCACCTCCTGGTTCCCGATCTGGCCGCTGCGCTCACCGGAACCGCGGCGTGCCGAATCCTGGTGCTCAACCTCGTCCCGCAGCCAGGGGAGACAGCCGGCTTTTCTCCCGAGCAGCACCTGCACGTACTGTCCGGGCACGCGCCGTCCGGCTTCACCGTGCACGCCGTCCTTGCTGATATCGACACTGTTGCGGTGCCCGGTCGGTTGCATCGGGGCGCCGCGGAGTTGGGTGGGTACGCATACCTTGCTCGGATCGCTGATGACGGATTCGCCGATCGGCACGATCCGGTGGCACTGGCCACAGCGCTGCACCGGATACTGGCTGGCACGCCCGGTGACCCTCCTGCCGGGCGGTGCCCCCAGGGGAAGGAGGAGCACCGGTGGCCATGACCTCCGCCGTTAAAGATGAACTGAGTCGGCTGCGGGTGACCAAGACTTGCTGCCGACGGGCCGAGATCTCCTCGATACTGCGTTTCGCGGGCGGATTGCACATCATTGCCGGGCGGGTGGTGGTAGAGGCTGAGCTGGATACCGGCTCCACCGCGCGGCGCCTGCGCCGGGAGGTCCATGAGCTGTACGGGCACACCTCGGACGTGCACTTGATCGCTGCCGGTGGCCTGCGCAAGGGCACCCGATACGTGGTGCGGGTGATTCGGGACGGGGAGGGGCTGGCCCGCCAGACCGGGCTGCTCGACCTGCGTGGCCGTCCGGTGCGGGGACTGCCGCCGCAGGTCGTCTCCGGTGGCCTGTGTGATGCCGAAGCGGCCTGGCGGGGGGCCTTCCTCGCGCACGGCTCGCTCACCGAACCCGGCCGGTCTGCCGCGCTGGAGGTGACCTGCCCCGGGCCGGAGGCGGCGCTGGCGCTGGTCGGCGCGGCGCGGCGGATGGGCATTCAGGCCAAAGCACGTGAGGTCCGGGGCGCCGATCGGGTGGTTGTCCGTGACGGAGATGCCATCGGGGCACTGCTCACCCGTCTCGGTGCGCACGAGTCGGTGCTGGCCTGGGAGGAACGGCGGATGCGCCGCGAGGTCCGGGCGACCGCCAACCGGCTGGCCAACTTCGATGACGCCAACCTGCGCCGATCCGCCCGAGCCGCGGTGGCCTCCGCCGCGCGGGTCAGCCGGGCACTGGAACTGCTCGGCAACGACACCCCGGATCACCTGCTCACCGCGGGTCGGCTGCGTCTGGAGCACCGCCAGGCATCGCTGGAGGAACTGGGCCAGCTCGCCGATCCGGCGATGACCAAGGACGCCGTTGCGGGACGGATCCGCCGGCTCCTCGCGATGGCTGATCGGCGGGCTCAGGATCTGGGAGTACCGGACACCGAGTCCGCGGTTACCCCCGACATGCTCGAGGCTTGACATCATTTCCCCCGACGGGGTCCTCGTGCCGCAACACCCCGGAGGCTCCCCCTCCCGGGGGGCCTGGGGGGTGTCGCCCGGCCGCTATGGTGGCGCGAAGACCAAGCTGGCCACAGGCGGCCGGCGCGCGAAGATGCAGGGAGGCGAAGCGGTGACGGTTCGGGTAGGGATCAACGGGTTCGGCCGGATCGGGCGCAACTTCTGGCGTGCCGTGGCGGCGGGTGGATACGACATCGAGATCGTCGCCTTCAACGACCTCGGTGACGTGGCGACCATGGCACATCTGCTCAAGTACGACAGCGTGCTCGGCAGACTTTCCGAAGACGTCCGGGTCACCGCCGAGGGCATCAACGTCGGTGGGCGGACCATCAAGGCCCTCGCCGAGCGTGACCCGGGCAAGCTGCCCTGGGGAGACCTCGGCGTCGATGTGGTCATCGAGTCAACCGGCTTCTTCACCTCGGCCAAGGATGCCCGCAGGCATGTCGATGAGGGCGGCGCGAAGAAGGTGATCATTTCCGCACCGGCCAAGGGTGAGGACCTCACCGTGGTGATCGGGGTCAACGACTCCGCGCTGAAGGACTCTCACACGGTGATCTCCAACGCCTCCTGCACCACGAACTGCCTCGGCCCGATGGCCAAGGTGCTGCACGACGCCCTGGGTATCGAGCGGGGCCTGATGACCACCATCCACGCCTATACCCAGGACCAGAATCTCCAGGACGCCCCGCACAAGGACCTGCGCAGAGCCCGGGCTGCCGCGATCAACATCGTGCCGACGTCCACCGGTGCCGCTGCGGCCATCGGGCGGGTGCTTCCCGAGCTCGACGGCAAGCTGGACGGCTACGCGTTGCGGGTCCCGGTGCCCACCGGATCGAGCACCGACCTCACCGCCACGGTTGCCCGCGAGACCAGCACCGAGGAGGTCAACACCGCCTTCCGGGCCGCTGCCGAAGGCGCGTTGAAAGGCATCCTGCGCTACAACGACGAGCCGATCGTCTCCGCGGACATCATCACCGACCCGTCGTCATGCATCTTTGACGCCCCGCTCACCAAGGTGATCGGCAACCAGGTCAAGATCGTCGGCTGGTACGACAACGAATGGGGCTATTCCAACCGGCTGGCCGACCTGACCCTCATGGTGGGCTCGAAGCTGTGAGGACCCTGGAGGACCTGCTCACCGACGGGGTGGCAGGCAGAGCAGTGCTGGTCCGCACCGATCTGAACGTCCCTCTGGAGGGGACGCGGATCACCGATGACGGTCGGATCCGCGCCTCCTTGCCGACGCTGCGGGCGCTGACCGATGCCGGTGCCCGAGTCGTTGTCGCGGCTCACCTCGGTCGCCCCAAAGGGGAGCCCGATCCGGCCTATTCGCTCGCCCCCGTCGCCGCGCGCCTCGGGGAGCTACTCGGCGTGCCGGTAAGTGGCGCCACCGACGTGGTCGGCGATTCGGCACGCACTGTGGTGGCCGGTCTGGCGGACGGCGAAGTCGCGCTGCTGGAGAACGTCCGGTTCGACCCTCGGGAGACGTCGAGAGACGCCGCCGAGCGGGGCGCCCTGGCCGACGAGCTCGTGGCTCTGATCGGTCCCCAGGGGGCCTTCGTCTCCGACGGCTTTGGGGTGATGCACCGCGTGCAGGCCTCGGTCGTTGACGTCGCCGATCGGCTGCCCGCCTGCGCAGGCATCCTGGTGCTCGCCGAGTTGACCACACTGCGGCGCCTCACCGAGGCGCCAGATCGACCGTATGTGGTGGTTCTCGGGGGGTCAAAGGTGTCCGACAAGCTCTCCGTGATCGAGGCGCTGTTGCCGAAGGTGAGTACCCTCCTGGTCGGGGGCGGGATGTGCTTCACCTTCCTCGCCGCCCAAGGCCACTCGGTCGGGAAGTCGTTGCTGGAGCGGGACATGGTGGACGTCTGTGCCCGCTTGCTGAAAACTGCTGGCGACAAGATCCGGTTGCCGAGCGACATCGTCGTCGCTTCGGAGTTCTCCGCCTCCGCCCAGACCCGCACGGTGCCGGCCGGAGAGATCCTGGACGAGTGGATGGGCCTGGACGTCGGCTCGGAGACGGTGCGTGCCTTCGGGGCTGAACTCGCCGGGGCTGCCACGGTCTTCTGGAACGGCCCGATGGGTGTGTTCGAGCTCGCCCCCTTCACGGAGGGCACTCGTGGCGTCGCCCAGGCCATCGTCGACTCGGACGCGTTCAGCGTCGTCGGCGGGGGCGACTCGGCAGCCGCGGTGCGGTTGCTGGGATTGCCTGAGGACAGCTTCTCCCACATCTCCACCGGGGGTGGGGCATCTCTGGAGTTCTTGGAGGGCAAGACCCTCCCCGGTGTCGCGGTGCTGGAGGCATAGGCGTGGCCAGGCAACCATTGATCGCGGGCAACTGGAAGATGAACCTCAATCATCTTGAGGCCATCGGCCTGGTGCAGAAACTTGCCTTCGCGCTGCCGGAGAAGTATTTCGCGAAGGTCGAAGTGGTGGTATTACCGCCGTTCACCGCATTGCGCAGCGTGCAGAACCTCATCGTGGGCGACAAGTTGCTGGTGCGTTACGGCGCTCAGGATTTGTCTCCCAAGGACTCGGGGGCCTACACCGGTGACGTGTCCGGGCCGATGCTGGCCAAAATGGACTGCAGCTACGTCGTCGTGGGTCACTCGGAGCGGCGCGAGTACCATGGTGAGGACGACGCGTTGGTGGGCAGCAAGGTGCGTGCCGCGTTGCGCAATGAGTTGATCCCCATTCTCTGTGTGGGGGAGGGCCTCGAAATCCGCGAGGCGGGTGGCCATCTGGCACACAGCACCGGCCAGCTGCGCGCGGCGCTCAAGGGCCTGTCTACCGAGCAGGTTCGGGCCGTGGTGGTGGCCTATGAGCCGATCTGGGCGATCGGCACCGGGCGAGTCGCCACCCCGGCTGACGCCCAGGAGGTCTGCGGCGCGCTACGGGCGGCGCTGGCGGACAAATACGGCACCGATGTCGCCGAGGAAGTTCGGGTGCTCTACGGCGGATCGGTCAAGTCGGGCAATGTCGCTGACCTGATCGCCGAACCGGACATCGACGGTGCCCTGGTCGGCGGTGCCAGCTTGGACGCCGATGATTTCGCGAAGTTGTGTGCCCTGGCCGCTGGGGGCCCACTCGTGTGACCATCGCGTCGTGGGCGGGAGGGGTGTACCCGTGCGGGATACGGGACGGAGTAACCTCAGGACCCTACTGCCGTCCACGAGGGTGTGATGAAACTCTTCTTGCAGGTCGTGCTCCTGATTACCAGTCTGGTGTTGATCTTGTTGATCTTGCTGCACCGGGGCCGTGGGGGAGGGTTGTCCAGCTTGTTCGGTGGCGGCGTGCAATCGGGCCTGTCCGGCTCCAGCGTCGCGGAGAAGAACCTGGATCGGCTGACGATGTTCATCGCCGCCGTGTGGGTGGTCTCCATTGTGGGAACCGGACTTTTGATCAAGATCGGCTGAGCAGTTCCGGGCATCGCTCGGGTCGTTCCGCAAAGTGAGGCATCAATGGCAAGTGGCAACGCGATCCGCGGCACAAGGGTCGGAGCAGGACCGATGGGCGAGTCCGAGCGCGGTGAATCCGCGCCGCGTCGCCGGGTCTCCTACTGGTGCGCCAATGGGCACGAATCACAGCCCTCGTTCGCGGCGGAGGCGGAGGAGCCGGATATGTGGGACTGCCCGCGCTGCGGCTTTCCCGCCGGCCGCAACGAACAGCGGCCCCCGGACGCACCGCGCAACGAGCCCTATAAGACTCACCTGGCCTACGTGAAGGAGCGCCGCTCCGACGCCGACGGCCAAGCGATCCTGGCCGAGGCGCTCGCCAAACTGAAAGCCGCCCGCGAAGGCTGACGTGGGTCGCCCTTTCAGTACCGCCGATCCCGATGCTGGGCGTCCTTGACGGTGGCCGACCTCGAGTGAGACGGGGTACTGACCCTCCGGGTGCACTTGCTTGCGGTGCCGTGTCACGCAATGGCGAGGAGAGGGCTCGATGATCCGCACAGCTGGCGTGCCCGGATGACCTGGCTCTCCCTCAATTCCTGTGCGCACGTGCATGAGCGACCGACACACCGGGCATGCGGAGCGGACACGCCGGGGGGTGCGGGCTAGCGGGGGAGCAGTTCTGGGGGCAGCTTTGCGGCGGCGGCTCGGTCCAGGAGCCACAGCGTGCGGCGACGGCCGGTCGCGCCTGCGGCGGGCAGTTGCACCTCGCCTGCGCCGCCCAGTGCCATCGCCGCGGCCGCAGCCTTATCCGATCCGGCGACCACGGCCCACACCTCGGCGGTGCACCGGATGGCAGGCAGAGTCATCGTGATCCGGGTGGGGGGCGCCTTGGGAGCCCCCCGCACCGCGACGACCGCCCGGTCGGTCTCGTAGACGGCCGGGGACGAGGGGAAAACCGAGGCGACATGGCCGTCATCGCCAACGCCGAGCAGGGCGATGTCGAAAGAAGGTGCCGGACTGCCGTGGTCCTCGGGACGCAGTCGGCGCAGTAACAGATCTTCGTAGGCTCGGGCGGCGGCGTCGGGATCACTGCCCCAGGGGCCATCCGAAGACCCCATGGGGTACACCCGGTCCGGGTTGACATTGACGTGGTCGAGCAGCGCCGCACGGGCCTGGGTCTCATTGCGCTCGGGGTGACCGGTGGAAAGGAAACGTTCATCGCTCCAATAGATGTCCAGCCGACGCCAGTCCACCGCGGCTGCTGTCCGGGTCGCGGCGATCTGACGCAGCACCGCGATCCCACTACGGCCGCCGGTCAGTACCACCGACGCGGACCCTGACGCGGTCTGGATATCCACCACCCGGGTCACCAGCCGGGCAGCTGTCGCAGCGGCCAGCACATCCGCGCTCGTGTGCACGACGACGTCCGGTCGGCTCACAAATCGCTCCGGGTTTCCAGCGAGCGGGTTTCTTTCGGCTGGGTTCCTCGCGGCGAACCCGAGCGGCGGGGCGTGGTTCCCGCCCGGCCCTCGACTTCGCTCAAGCCCGCGAGCGCGTCCTGGTAGATCTCGTCGGCGTCCAGCCTACGCAGCTCCTCGGTGAGGCACTCGCGCACCGAGCGGCGCTTGAGCGCCACTCGACGTTCCGGCTGTCCTGGCTGGCGTAGGGTGCCCACCCGCCCATGGGGCCGGATCAACTCCACCGGTCCGCCGGGTCGCTCCAGCACAGCTGAGCTGACTCCACCGCCGGCCTCCGTGGAGCCCCGCCGCACCGGAACTCCCAGCCGAGAGCGCAACCAGCCGGCCAGCAGGTCGGTGGAGGGATTGTCCTCGGCCCCGGTCACGGTGGCGGTTTCGACATTCTCATACGGGGGCAGGTCGAGGGCTGCGGCGAGCAGTGCGCGCCATGGGGTGAGCCGGGTCCAGGCCAGATCGGAGTCTCCCTCAGCGTAGGAAATGCGGCGGGCGTTGAGCGCCTTGAGGGGATGGCGGGCGGCGGCGGTGTCGGTGATCCTTCGCTGGGCCAGGGCGCCGATCGGGTCCTGCGCAGGCACCGAGGGCGCTGCACCCGGCCACCACGCGACCACCGGACAGTCCGGCAGCAGCAGCGGTATCACCACGCTGTCGCCGTGGTCGGCCAGCGGTCCATACAGGCGCAGTACCAGCACCTCCGAGGCGCCGGCATCACCGCCGACCCGGATCTGGGCGTCCAGGCGAGTCGCCGCCCGCTTGGCCCCACTGGCGACGACGAGCACCCGGCACGGATGTTCTCTGCTCGCCTCATTGGCCGCATCGATCGACTGCTCCACCTGCTCGCTGTCATCGGTGACGATCACCAGGGTGAGCACCCGGCCCAGTGCTACCGCGCCACCGCGTTCCCGGATTTCGACCAGCGCGTGGTTCACTTTCGAGGTGGTCGTGGACGGCAGATCGACAATCACGGTCGCCTCCAGGTCCGACCACTCCTGGCGATCATTCGATCCGCGGAGGGCGGACCCCAGGTCCCGGCGGGGTAGGGATCCGGAACCCCTGCTTTCGCCCAGTACTCGAGCACCGGATCCAGAGCCGCCCAGGACAGCTCCACTTCGGTGCTGACCGGGAACAACGAGGGTTCGCCGAGTAAGACATCCAATAACAACCGCTCGTACGCCTCGGGTGAGGATTCGGTGAACGCTGTCCCGTAGCGGAAATCCATCGTGACGTCACGAACGTCCATTGCCGGTCCCGGGACCTTCGAACCGAACCGGATCGTCACGCCCTCGTCAGGCTGAATCCGGATGACCAGAGCATTCTGGCCCAGTTCCTCGGTCATCGTTTCGTCGAAGGGCAGGTGCGGGGCCCGTTTTAAGATCACCGCAATTTCGGTGACCCGCCGACCGAGCCGCTTACCCGCGCGCAGGAAGAACGGCACCCCACCCCATCGTCGGGTGTCCACCTGCAAGGTGATCGCGGCGAAGGTCTCGGTGGTGGAGTCCGCGCGGAAACCGGGCTCCTCAAGAAGCCCCACGACCTTGGTGCCACCCTGCCATCCCCTGGTGTACTGACCGCGCGCCGTCGTCTCCTCCAGCGGCCCGACGAGCTTGGTCGCGGAGAGCACCTTGACCTTCTCACCGCGCACCGCATGAGGCGAGAAGGACACCGGTTCCTCCATGGCGGTGAGAGCGAGTAACTGCATCAGATGGTTTTGAATCACATCCCGGGCCGCCCCGATGCCGTCGTAGTAGCCAGCTCGGCCACCGAGGCCGATGTCCTCGGCCATGGTGATCTGCACGTGGTCCACGTAATGGGCATTCCAGATCGGATCGAAGAGCTGGTTGGCGAAACGCAGCGCGAGGATGTTCTGGACGGTCTCTTTGCCGAGGTAATGGTCGATACGAAATACCGACTCCTCTGGAAAAACGTCGTTGACGACCTCGTTGAGTTCCCGAGCGCTGCGCAGATCGTGTCCGAACGGTTTTTCGATGACCACTCGGCGCCAGTGTTCCCGATCCTGCTCCGCAAGTCCGGTGCGAGCGAGCTGCTTGAGCACCACAGGGAACATGTCGGGCGGGATGGACAGATAAAATGCGTGGTTGCCGTCGGTACCCCGTTCCTGATCCAACTCCTGAATCACCGTGGCGAGTTGATCAAAGGCGTCATCGTCGTCGAAACGACCGGGTACGAAATGGATACCCTCGGCCAGTCGGTCCCAGACCTCCTGACGGAACGGGGTACGGGCATGCTCCCGGACCGCCTCATAGACCAATTCACTGAAATCCTGGTGCGTCCACTGCCGCCGGGCGAACCCGACGAGCGCAAAGCCGGGCGGCAGCAGACCGCGATTGGCCAGGTCGTAGATCGCCGGCATCAGCTTCTTACGGGCCAGATCACCGGTGACACCGAAAATCACCAGACCACAGGGACCGGCGATCCGGGGTAGCCGCTTGTCCCGACGGTCCCGCAAGGGATTCGTCCACTCGGGGTTCGCCCACCTGGTCGATTCGCCGTTTTCAATCATCATGGGCGTAGCTCCTGCACCGCGCGCACCACTTGGACCATCCCGGCTGCCCGGTCCAGCAGATGCAATCGCAGGACGGGACGGCCGCGCGCGGCGAGTACCTCCGCGTCGCCCCGTGCTTGCGCCCGCTGCAGCCCCCCGAGGGTGAAGGATGTGTCGGGTACCGGGATATCCTCGTCGACCTCGCCGGTCAGCAGGAGAAAAGCACCGTTCTGGTGGCCACCTTTGTGGTACTGGCCGGTCGAATGCAGGAAACGTGGACCCCACCCGAAGGTCGTCTGATGCCAGGTACGGCGGGCGAGTTCAGCTCGCAGTACCGCTGCGGAGGCATCGGCGATGCGGTCCAGATAAGCCTGAACTGCGAGATAGCCGCGCGCGGGGGTGGCCGCGACCAGCGCCCGCAGCGCGTCGGTCAAGGTGGCTGCATCGACCGACAGCCAATTCCTCACGGGATATACCGCCACGTCACCGTCGACCAACGCCGGCTCGGGTTCTGGTCCGGCGGTGTCCTCGAGCAGTGATCGGGCGGCGATTTTCGCCGCTTCCACGTCAGGTTGATCGAATGGGTTGATGCCCAGCAGCCTGCCGGCCACTGCGGTGGCGTGCTCCCAGAGCAGGAATTGTCCACCGAGGGTGCCGGTGACGGCGATATCGGCGGAATCGATACCAGGCCCGATGGCGATCCGGGTGGCATCCGCCTGCGCATCACTGAAACCAGCCGCGCCCGGCCCCTCCACCACCACGGGCAGCAGCCCGACGCCGTTCTTCCCGGTGGACTCGGCGAGAAGTTGCTCGGCCCAATCGCCGAAGCCGACGATTCCCGACCCCGTATCGGCGAGTACCACCTTGTCCGCACCGGCCGCGTGCGCTGCGCCCAGCGCTGCGCCCAGCCGCAGTCCCGGATTCGCCGGGTCATCGGCCGACAGTAGTGGGGCCTGTTCGGCGGCGTCGTCCAGCAGGCCGGCGATATCCGCCCCGGCAAGCCCAGCCGGAACCAGGCCGAACGCGGTCAACGCCGAGTAGCGGCCACCCACGTTCGGGTCCGCAGTGATCACCGCACGGTAACCCTGCGCCTCGGCGAGCCGGTGCAGCGATGAGCCCGGGTCGGTCACCACCACCAGATGCGCAGCCGGATCGAGCCCGGCTGCGGCGAACGCGGCGGCAAACACCCGACGGTGGCTGTCGGTCTCCACCGTGGACCCGGACTTGGACGACACCACGAGGACCGTGCGAGTCAGATCCCCGGCCAGCGCATCGGCCACCTGGCCCGGATCGGTGGTGTCCAGCACGGTCAGTGGGCTCGGACCATGTCCCTGCCCGGAGGTCGCGCAGATGACTTCGGGGGCCAGGGAGGAACCGCCCATCCCGGCCAGCACGACGCGATCGATGCCATCGGAGTGCAGATCGGCCCGCAGTGCCTCGATGGTGGCGAGCAGGGGGCGGGAGGTCTCGGGCAACGTTACCCAGGCGAGCCGGCAGGCGGCCTCCTGCTCGGCCTGGCGGCCCCACAGCGTGTGATCCCCTGCGGCCAGCGCGGACGCGACCCGCTCCGCGACGAGCTTGTCGACCAGTGTCGCGGTCTCATCCGCCAGGCCGGGAGAGCGGATGTCAACGATGTGCTCGCGCATCAGCGCCTCAGCTCTGGCGAATTCGACGCGCCGGGCGCCGCCTTCGCCAGCTGGGCGGTCACCGTCTCACCCAGCTCGGCCCAGGACGCCGCGAACTTCTCCACACCCTCCCGCTCCAGCACCGCGAACATGTCATCGAGATCGATCCCCACGGCGGCGAGGTCGTCGAAGCACCGTTGCGCCTCCTGGGCTCGGCCCGACACCTGGTCGCCGCGCACCTCGCCGTGCTCGGCGAAGGCACGCAGGGTCTTTTCCGGCATCGTGTTGACCACTCCAGGGACGACGAGCTCGGTGATGTATTTGGTGTCCGGATAGGTCGGGTCCTTCACCCCGGTAGAGGCCCACAACGGCCGCTGTGGTCGCGCGCCGGCCCTGGCCAGAGTGGCCCACTGCTCGGTTGTGAACGCCTCCTGGTAGGCCGCATAGGCGAGTCTGGCATTGGCCACCGCAGCTTGCCCGCGCAGCGCGAGGGCCTGCTCGGTGTCGATCGCCGCCAGCCGTTTGTCCACCTCGGTGTCCACCCGGGACACGAAGAAGGAGGCCACCGAGGACATCCTGGTCAGCGGCTGCCCACCCGTCTTGGCTTGCTCCAAGCCGGCGAAAAAGGCAGCCATCACCTCGCGGTACCGCTGGACCGAGAAGATCAGGGTGACGTTGACGCTGACCCCTTCGGCCAGCGCGCCGGTAATGGCGGGCAGGCCCGCCGCCGTCGCGGGGATCTTGACCATGAGGTTGGGTCGGTCGACCATTTTCCACAGCTCACAGGCCTGGGTGAGGGTGGCGTCGGTGTCGTAGGCCAGCCTGGGGTCGACTTCCAGGGACACCTGACCGTCTACCCCCCCGGTGGACTCCCACGTCCCGCTGAACACGTCACAGGCCAGTTGCACGTCGGCGACCGTGATCTCGCGTACGGCCTCATCGGCCGACGCCTTACGCGCGGCAAGTTCCCGCACCTGCGCCGCGTAATCGTCCGCGTGGGCCACTGCGCCGGCGAAGATGGTCGGGTTACTGGTCACCCCGACGACGTGGTCTTCGGTGATGAGCTCGGACAGGTTGCCCGAGTTGATCCGTTGTCTGGACAGGTCATCCAGCCAGATGGAGACCCCTGCCTCGGATAGCGCTTGCAGGGGATGGGTACTGCTCACCAGGGGGTCCTCCCTCCCTCCAGAGGTGTCAATCCGTGTTGTGGGCCAGGCGGCTGCGATCGAGGCTGCGGCGGGCTGCGTCGGCGACTGCCTTTCCGGTGAAGCCGAACTCGCGATACAGGGTCTGCCAGTCTGCGGAGGCGCCGAAGTGCTCCAGCGAGACCACCTCGCCGTGATCGCCGACAAAGCGGTACCACGGCATCGCGATACCGGCCTCGACCGCCACCCTGGCTTTCACCGTAGGCGGCAGCACCTGGTCGCGGTAGGCCTGGTCCTGATCGTCGAACCACTCCACACACGGCATCGAGACCACCCTGGCCTTGATTCCCTCGCCTGCCAACGTCTCTTGAGCAACGACGGCGAACTGAACCTCCGAACCGGTGGCGATCAGCAGCACATCGGGTAGTCCACCACCGAGATCAGCGCAGGTGTCGGTGAGCACGTAACCGCCGCGGGCGACGCCCTCGGCGTCGGTGCCCTCCAGGACCGGCACGCCCTGCCGGGTCAGCGCCAGGCCGGTGGGCCGCTCACGCTTCTCCAGCAGCGTCTTCCACGCCGCCGCGGTCTCGTTGGCGTCCGCGGGCCGGATCATGTCCAAGCCTGGGATGGCACGCAGCGCGGCCAGCTGCTCGACCGGCTGATGGGTCGGACCGTCCTCCCCGAGACCAATCGAGTCGTGCGTCCAGACGTAGATGACCGGCAGCTCCATCAGCGCGGCCAGCCGCACGGCGGGGCGCATGTAATCACTGAAGATCAAGAACGTGCCGCCGTAGGGCCGGGTCTGCCCATGCAGCACGATCCCGTTGAGAATGGCGCCCATGGCGTGCTCGCGCACCCCGAAGTGCAGCATGCGGCCGTAAGGGTGCGCGTCCCACATCTTGGTGGAGATCTTCTCAGGGCCGAATGAATCGGCTCCCTTGATCGTGGTGAGGTTGCTCTCGCCGAGATCCGCCGACCCACCCCACAGCTCCGGCAGCGCCTCGCCGATCGCCGAGAGCACCTCCCCAGATGCCTTGCGAGTCGCCACACCCTTCGCGTTGGGTTCCCAGGTGGGCAGCTTCTCCGCCCAGCCGGCGGGCAGCTCCCGGTGCGTGAGACGGTCGAACAGCGCAGCACCGGAGGGGTTGGCCTGCCGCCACTTGTCGAAGTCCCTGCGCCACTCGGCGTGTGCGGCCTGGGCCCGGGCCACCACCTGGCGGGTGTGCTCGAGCACCTCCGGCTCCACCACGAAGTCCCGCTGCGGGTCGAAGCCCAGGGCCTCCTTCACCGTGGCGACCTCGTCGGCACCCAGCGCGGCGCCATGGGCCGCGCCGGTGTTCATCTTGTTCGGCGCGGGGTAGCCGATCACGGTGCGCAGCACGATCATGGAGGGGCGGCCGGTCTCGGCCTGCGCCGTCTTGATCGCGTCGAGGATGCCGACGACATCCTCGCCACCGTCGACGATCTGCACGTGCCACCCGTAAGCCTCGTAGCGAAGCGCGGTGTTCTCCGACAATGCGATCTTGGTGTCATCCTCGATGGAGATCTCGTTGGCGTCGTAGAACACCACCAGATTGCCGAGTTCCTGAGTGCCCGCCAGGGAGGAGGCTTCAGAGGTGACGCCCTCCTGGATGTCGCCGTCGGAGGCGATGACGTAGATGCAGTGGTCGAACGGGCTCTCCCCCGGTGCGGTGCCGGGATCGAACAGCCCGCGCTCGCGACGGGCGGCCATGGCCATCCCGACCGCGGAGGCCAGGCCCTGGCCGAGCGGCCCCGTCGTGATCTCCACGCCGATGGTGTGCCCGTACTCGGGGTGTCCCGGGGTCTTGGAGCCCCAGGTGCGCAGTTGCTGGATGTCCTCCAGCTCCAGCCCGTAACCGGAGAGAAACAGCTGCAGATAAAGGGTCAGACTGGAATGCCCGGCGGAGAGGACGAAACGGTCGCGTCCCGTCCAGTCCGGGTCGGTGGGATCGTGCCGCATCACCCGCTGGAACAGCGTGTACGCGAGCGGGGCGAGACTCATCGCGGTACCGGGGTGGCCGCTGCCGCAACGCTGCACCGCTTCAGCAGCGAGCACGCGGACCGTGTCCACCGCGCGGGTGTCCACCTCGGTCCAGTCCTCGGGGGTGCGGGGTGTGGTGAGCTGGGTCAGATCCTCGGTGACGGACACGCTCGTGCTCCTGATCTGTGCTCGGTTCGGCGCCGTGGCGAGGGCGGTCTGCTCGGGCTGGCCGTGGGCAGACCTAACCCTAGCGAGGCCGCGCCCTCTGTGATCTCCCCCGCCCGGGCGGCCCCGAGGGGGGAATGTGCGCGGCTCGCAGCTACCATCCTGACCACAGCAGTACCCGCCCGGACTGCCGTCCATGCCTGCGTTGTCCGGATCCGGTGATCAGCGAGTACCGAGGAGCCAGGTGAGCGCAGCGCCCCCAAGAACGCGGTGAGCAGTACCGTCCAGGCACCCACCGCCTCGCGCACTCGGCATCGCACCGGTGTCCTGCGTGCCTACCTGGCATTGACCAAGCCGCGGGTGATCGAGTTGCTGCTGGTCACCACCATCCCCGCCATGCTGCTCGCTCAGCGCGGTCTGCCCTCGCCGTGGCTGATCCTGGCCACCCTGCTGGGCGGCACGATGGCCGCGGGCAGCGCCAATGCGTTGAACTGCGTCGCCGACGCCGATATCGACGCCAAGATGAAGCGGACCCGGGCTCGACCGTTGGTCACCCACCAGGTACCCGTCCGGCACGCATTGATCTTCGGGATCACCCTGGGGATGGCCGGGTTCGGTTGGCTGTGGGCGACCACGAACCTGCTCTCGGCGTCGCTGGCGGTGGCGACGATCCTGTTCTACGTCTTCGTCTACACGTTGTTACTCAAACGGCGTACCGCACAGAACATCATCTGGGGGGGCGCAGCGGGGTGCATGCCGGTGGTCATCGGTTGGTCCGCGGTCACCGGCACGGTTGGCTGGCCTGCCGTGGTGATGTTCGGCGTGATCTTCTTCTGGACCCCCCCCCACACCTGGGCACTGGCGATGAGGTTCCGGGAGGACTACCAGCGGGTCGGAGTACCGATGCTGCCCGCGGTGGCTTCTCCGGTGTACGTGGCGCGCCAGATCGTGCTGTTCAGCTGGCTGATGGTGATCTGGAGCCTGCTGCTGGTGACGGCCACGAGTTGGGTGTACGCGACCGTGGCGGTGCTGGCGGGGGGATGGTTCGTGCTGACCGCACACCGGCTGCACGTCGCCGTTCGACGCGGTGTGGTGGTCAATCCGATGCGGCTGTTCCATCTGTCCAACACCTACCTGGCGCTGGTGTTCGTCGCGATCGCGGTCGACTCGGTACTGGGCTGGGCGCCGTTGGCAGAAGCCGGGCTCGGCTGGCCCTGGTAGCCCCATCCCTCCGGATCAGTGATGCTGCGGCATTACCGAGTCGGATTACGGGGTGCCGGCGCCGGCAAGTGATCGCGTGCCGTCAGCGCTGGTGGTGGACTGCGGGGGCAGGCTGTCGCGCACCCGGCACCCGGTCCACAGCGCAGCCGTCGCCATGACCACCGTAACGGCGCCCAGGACGTGCAGCGATACCAAGACCTCCGGAACGCCGGTGAGGTACTGCACGACACCCAGCGTGCCTTGCGCGAGCACCACCCCGACCAGCACCGCATAGCGCCGCCAGGTGGAGGCGGGTACGCCCACCGCACGCAGGGCGAAACCCAGACCCGCGAGCAAGCCGAGGAAGGCGATGAGCAGGTCGCTGTGCAGCTGCGCAAGGGTCGTGATGTCGACGGCCAGTCGAAGTGTTTCGGCATCGCCGGCGTGCGGACCGGCGGCAGTGACCAGCGTGCCCGCGATGAGCACACCGGCCAGCACGGTGACTGCGGTCATCAGCAGCCCGCGCAGCGCACCGGGGACGTACCAGTGCGGCGGGGCGTCCCCCTCGGCGAAGGCGGCCACCAGCAGTACCGCCAGCCAGATCAGCACCATCGACACCAAAAAGTGCACGGCCACGGTCCACCAGACCAGCCCGGTCCGCACCGTCACACCCCCGATGACGGCCTGAACGGCCGCGCCTGCCGGCATCGTCGCGGCCAGCAACACCAGCCGACGCCGTCGCGGCCGCATCAGTAGTGCGACCACCACACAGGCCAGCCCGACCAGACCGACGACGACACCGAACAGCCGATTGCCGAACTCGATCCATTGGGTGATCTCCGTGATCTCCGGATGCGGCTGCGGGACCAGGCTGCCCGGAAAGCATTCCGGCCACGTCGGGCACCCCAACCCCGACCCCGTCACCCGCACCACCGAGCCGACCACCGCGATCCCGGCCTGGGTGATCACCGCGGCGAGGGCCGTGACTCTGCCCAGAGTGTGCAGGGGACGGGCAGAGAGCAGTGCGGACACGAGGCCAATCGTATGTGCCCGCTCATCGCGACGTTTGCACGGTAGGGCGTAACGTCGCCACGGGCTCAGGCGACCTCATATGTGAGTCGTGATATGTGAGTCGGACCACGGTAACCACAGAGCAGGGAGCACGTCGGTGGAGGAGACTGATGCAGTCCCGTTGCCACTGCCCTGTGGCCAGGTGTGCTTTGCGCTGCCCGATCAGTTTCAAGGAGCCTGGTTCGGCGATGTCACGCAACGAGATTCTGCGAATTCACCCTATCCCATTCGGTTGGTAATTGTTTCTGGGTGCATCGGTGATCGCATAGCGAATCCTTACTATCCAAGTTTGGATCGCCAGACGACGTGGACGCTCCTTGCTGCGTGGGAAAATGAGCTACAAGTTGACGAGCGAATTGTTTCCAGTTCCTGGAGGGGGGTGACGATCAGTGTGATGATGCAGTCCGGTGGACATGTCTTGCACGTGCTCGCGCCCCGGACAGTCGCAATTTTGAATCGGGAAGATTAATCTGACGTCATCCGCAGCGGTCACCGGAGTTCAGGACAGGCGCAGTGTTCGGGCCGCCAGCCCACCGGCGCCGACTGTCCAGGCCAGCAGCACCCCGAGGGCGCCCCAGGGGGTGGCGCCAGTGACCAGGGCGGCGTGCAACCCCTCCGCAAGTGCCCCGGAGGGCAGCGCAGCGGCGAGCACGGATAGTGGGCCGGGCAGGGTGTCGACGGACAGCACGATGCCACCCGCGACGACAAGCGCCAACCAGACCATGTTGGCCACGGCGAGCACCACCTCGGCTCGCAGGGTGCCCCCCAGTAGCACGCCGAGGGCGCCGAACGCGGCGGTACCGGCCAACACCAGTAGCACACCGAAGGCGATCCCTGCCGGCTCCGGGCGCCAGCCCAGCACGGCGGCGACAACCCCGAGGATCATCAGTTGCACCGCCACCACCCCGAGTACCGCGAGCATCCGGCCGGCGACCAGGGACCAGCGCGGGAGCGCGGTGGCGGCCAGCCGTTTGAGCACGCCGTAGCGACGGTCGAAGCCCAGCGCGATGGCCTGACCGGTGAACGCGGTGGACATCACAGCCAGCGCCAGGATGCGCGGAGTGACACTGTCCACCCGTGGATCCGGCATCGGCACTACGTCCAATATCGTCAGCCCGATCAGCAGGCCCAGCGGGATCAGCAGGGTGAGCAGTACCTGCTCCCCATTACGCAGGGTGAGTACGAATTCGGTGCGGCCCTGTGCAAGCAGCATCCGCGGCAGCGAACCCCGCCCGGGAGCCGGGGAGAAAATGCCGGCCGGGAGTCTGGTCACGACCGCAGTTCCCTTCCGGTGAGCTCGAGAAAGACGTCCTCCAGGCTGCGCCGAGCCAGTCGTAGATCCTCGGCGAGCACGCCCTGGGCAGCGCACCACGCCGTCACGGTGGCCATCACCTGGGGGTCGATCCCGCCCTCGACCAGATATCCCCCCGGATACGGTTCGCTGGCGCGGCAGCCGTGCGGTAGAGCCGCGGACAGCCCTACGAGGTCCAGACCGCGCCGGGCGCTGAACCGCAGTTGGCGTTGCGTGCCCGTGGTGGTCAGTTCGGTGGGGCTGCCCTGGGCGACCACCCGGCCATGGTCGATGATCACTACGTGGTCGGCCAGGGTCTCGGCCTCCTCCATCACGTGCGTGGTGAACAGCACGCTGACGCCGTCGGCGCGCAGCCTGGCGACAATCTCCCAGACCAGCCTGCGGGCTTGCGGATCCATCCCGGCGGTGGGTTCGTCGAGGAAGACCACCTCCGGGCGCCCTACCAGGGCGCAGGCCAGGGCGAGACGCTGCCGCTGGCCACCGGACAGCCGCTTGTAGGGCACCCGCGCCACGCCGTCGAGCCCGAGCACGTCCAACAGCCAACCGACGTCCAACGGGTTGGCGGCGCAGGATGCGACCAAGCTCAGCATCTCGCTCGCCCGCACCCCGGGGTAGGCCCCCCCGCCCTGGGGCATCACCCCGACACGGGGGCGCAGGACGGCTCCGTCGGCGATCGGGTCCAGGCCCAGCACGCGGACGGTGCCCGCGTCGGGTCGGAGAAAGCCCTCGCAGACCTCGACCGTGGTGGTCTTGCCTGCCCCGTTGGGCCCGAGGAGGGCCAGCACCGTGGCAGAGGGTAGCCGCAGGTCCAGCGAGTCGACGGCCCGGACAGCGCCGAAAGTTCGGATCAGACCGCGGACCTCGACGGCTGCCGATTCGGCACGCGGGCTCACGCCCGAAGAGCCTAGGTCGCTGCGCCGCATCCGAGTGCACCGGCCTGCACCCGTGAGTGGCGTTCGGCGC